>DATGVT010000397.1:0-7400 GCA_035300005.1 Candidatus Acidiferrales bacterium | reverse complement strand
GCTCATAACCCGAAGGTCGTCGGTTCGAATCCGACCTCCGCAACCATCGCAAGCCACCGGGAGCCGGCACGCCGGCTCCTTTACGTTGTAGGCAGGCAAACCAACGGTTGAACAAGCGCAAGCGGGTGGCCCTGGCTAAGCACCGCGTCAAGAAACGCAAACTGCGGGCTCGGACACGGGCGGCGAGCTAGTCTTTCCCGCGGTCGGCGGTGTAGCTCAGTGGTAGAGCACGCGGCTCATAACCGCGGCGTCGCTGGTTCGATCCCAGCCACCGCCACGTGCTCCCGGCTGGCGGCCGCCGTGGAGGCGTCTGGCCTGGTGCCACCTGAGACTCGCTTGCTGCTGGCTCTCTCTGGCGGCCCGGACTCCAGCGCCTTGCTCCTGGCCCTGCTCGAGCTCGGCCGGCCCGTCGTCGCCGCGCACTTCGACCACGGCCTGCGCCCGGGGTCGGCGGGCGACGCCGCGTGCGTGGCCGCCCTCTGCCGGGCCCTGGGCGTGCGCCTGATCCGCGGCCGCCGCCGGCGGCCGCTGGCGGGCGGGTCCCTGCAGGCGGCGGCCCGCGAGCAGCGCTACGCCTTCCTGGAGCGGGCGCGCCTGGCCGCCGGCGCGGATCTGGTCGCGGTCGCGCATACGGCCGACGACCTGGTCGAGGGCGCGCTGCTGCACCTCCTGCGGGGCACCGCAGTCGCCGGGCTGCGCGGGATGCCGGCTCGCCGCGCCCGCATCGTGCGGCCGCTGCTGGGCGTCTGGCGCTCGGAGGTCGAGGCGCATCTCCGGGCGCGCGGCCTCGAACCTCTGCGAGACCCTTCCAACCTGGATCGGCGCTTCGCGCGCGTGCGCGTCCGTCTCGACCTGCTGCCCGCCCTGGAGGCCGCCCGTCCCGGCCTGGCCCGAACCCTGCGCGCGGCTGCCGCCCGGGCGGCTGAGCTGCAGGACCAGTTGGAGGCCAGGGCCGAACGTGTCCTGGCCGGCGACTCCGAGCTGGCCCGGGAACCCGCGCCGGTCCGGGCCGAGGCGATCAGGCAGATGTACGCGCGCGCGGGTGGGCGCGCGCCCGCCCTCTCGCGGCGGCTGCTGCGGCAGGTGGACGGGCTCCTGGAGCCGGGGCCGGGCGGCCGCGGGCTGGACCTCCCCGGCGGAGTCCGGGCCCGGGTCGTGAGGCGCCGGCTGGACCTGGTGCCGGCGCCCGGCGAGCCCCCGGCCTGGCGCCTTCGCGTCCGGCGCTGCCGGGGCTGCGCGGCGCCCGGCGCTGCCCACCTCCGGCTCGGCCTCCGGCTGGAGCTCGGGCGCCGGTCGCCCGGCCTCCGCCTCCGGCCGCTGGGCGGCCGGGGGACGCGGAAGCTCCAGGACGTCCTGGTCGACGCCGGCGTGCCTCGCGAGGACCGCGACCGGCTGCCGCTGGTCTTCGCCGAGGGCCGCCTGGCCTGGGTGCCGGGGATCGCGGTCGACGCCGCCCTGGCGGCCCTTCCCGGGCAGCCCAGCCAGCACGTGGAGCTGGCGGTCTGAAACGGGAGGACCGCGAAAGGCCTGTGCTAAGATCGAGTCACCAACTCCCTAGGAGACCGCTTCCCTGTTGAGCCGCTTCCCTCGCTCCAGCCTCTTCTATTTCGCACTGGTGATCGTCCTGGGGTTCGTCTTCTGGTTCACCTGGCAGTCGATCGAGGGCGGCCAGAAGGCGGGCGAGTGGACCTACACCAAGCTGCTGCAGAAGGCCGCCGCCGGCCAGGTCAGGGAGGTCGACGTCAAGGGCAACCAGGCGACCGCGATCGACACCGACGGCCGCCGCTGGGACGTCAAGCTGCCGGATGACCCCAGCAAGGTGATCGACGAGCTGGCCAACATGAACCCGCCCGTCGACGTGAAGATCGACAACTCCAGCAGCAGCACTTACTGGCTGCAGGTGCTCGTCCCCAACCTGATCCTGCTGCTCCTGATCGGCGGCTTCATGTACTACATCCTTCGCCAGACCCAGAGCGGCAACAACCAGGCCATGTCTTTCGGCCGCTCCCGGGCGCGCATGGTCACCGGCGACAAGCCGGCCGTCACCTTCGCCGACGTGGCCGGGGTGGAGGAGGCCAAGCAGGAGCTGAACGAGATCGTCGAGTTCCTGAAGTACCCCGAGAAGTTCGTGGCCCTGGGCGCCCGCATCCCCAAGGGCGTACTGCTGGTGGGCCCGCCCGGCACCGGCAAGACGCTGCTCAGCAAGGCGGTGGCGGGCGAGGCCGGGGTGCCCTTCTTCTCCATCTCCGGCTCCGAGTTCGTCGAGATGTTCGTGGGCGTCGGCGCCAGCCGAGTGCGCGACCTCTTCGACCAGGCCAAGAAGAACTCGCCCTGCATCGTGTTCGTGGACGAGATCGACGCCGTCGGCCGCCAGCGGGGCGCCGGGCTGGGCGGCGGCCACGACGAGCGTGAGCAGACCCTGAACCAGCTGCTGGTCGAGATGGACGGCTTCGACACCAACACCCACGTGATCGTGATCGCGGCCACCAACCGGCCGGACGTGCTCGACCCGGCGCTGCTGCGGCCGGGGCGCTTCGACCGTCACGTGACCCTGGACCGGCCCGACATCAAGGGGCGCCGGGCCATCCTCGACGTCCACGCGCGCAACAAGCCGCTCGACTCCACCGTCGACCTCGACGTGCTGGCCCGCCAGACCCCAGGCTTCTCAGGCGCCGACCTGGCCAACCTCATCAACGAGGCCGCCATCCTCGCCGCTCGGGCCAACCGCAAGGTGATCGGCATGGAGGAGCTGGAGGAGTCGATCGCGCGTGTGATCGCCGGGCCCGAGAAGAAGAGCCGGCGCATCTCCGAGAAGGAGAAGGAGATCATCGCCTACCACGAGGTCGGCCACGCGCTGGTGCAGAAGGCGCTCCCCAACTGCGACCCCGTGCACAAGGTCTCGATCATCTCCCGCGGCATGGCGCTGGGCTGGACCCTCAGCCTGCCGCAGGAGGACAAGTACCTGGTCAGCAAGGCCGAGCTGATGGACCAGGTCGCCGGCATGATGGGCGGCCGGGTGGCCGAGGAGATCGTCTTCGGGGACGTGACCTCGGGCGCCGAGAACGACATCCAGAAGGCCACCCAGGTGGCGCGCCGCATGGTCACCCAGTGGGGCATGAGCGAGAAGCTGGGCAACGTCACCATGGGCCACAAAGAGGAGCTGGTGTTCCTGGGCCGCGACCTGGGCGAGCAGCGCAACTACTCCGAGGAGATCGCCGCCGTCATCGACGAGGAGATCCGGAACATCGTCGGCCACGGCTACGAGACCGCGAAGCGCATCCTGACCGAGCAGCGCGACAAGATGGACGTCGTCGTCGAGCAGCTGAAGGTCGTGGAGACGCTGGACGGCAAGGAGCTGGACGAGCTCCTCTCCCGGCCGGCGGTGGCCGCCGCCTCCGCCGCCTCCTCCGCTAGCTGAACCCGGTCGTCGTCGGCCGGGGACGGTTGGGCCGCTCCCTGGCCGTGGCGCTCGGCGTCGAGGCGCTGCCGGGCCGGGAGTGGCGCTCCAGGCTGCACCCCCGCGCGGGCGACCTGGTCCTGCTGGCGGTGCCCGACCCGGCCCTGGCCGGCCTGGCCCGCGAGCTGGCCGCCGAGCGGCCGCCGCCGGGGGTGGCCTTCGTCCACCTGAGCGGGGCCCTGGGCCTGGACGTGCTGCAGCCGCTGAGGTCCAGCGGCAGCTCGGTCGGCTCCTTCCACCCGCTGCAGTCGTTTCCGGTCGAGCGGCCGGCGCGCGCCTTTGCGGGCAGCCTGGTGGCGATCGAGGCCGGCGAGCCCGGGCTGGAGGCGGAGCTGGAGGGACTGGCCCGGCGGCTGGGAGCGGTGCCACGGGTGGTACCCGCCGAGCAGCGGGCTCTGTACCACGCCGCCGCCGTGCTCGCCTCCAACTACCTGGTGGCGCTCGCGGCGCAGGCCTGCGCCACGCTGGAGGCGGCCGGCTGGACCCGGGCCGACGCCCTGGGCGCCCTGCTGCCTCTGATGCGCGGCGTGCTCGAGAACCTGGAGGCGAGCGGCCTGCCCGAAGCCCTGATCGGCCCCATCCGCCGGGGCGACCCGGCGACTGTGGAGCGGCACCTCCAGGCCCTGCAGGGGACCGGGCTCCCGGAGCGGATTTATCGTATCCTCGGACTGGCCGCGCTCGAGCTCGCCCGGGAGGCGGGACTGGACGCCGCGGCCGGAGACCGCGTGAAAGAGGCGCTGACCGGCTGAACGGCAGCGACCTGGAGGTGAAGGTCTGATGACAACGGTGCTGGACGTCCAGCGGTTCAAGCTCGAAGGCCGGCGCTTCGCCATGCTCACCGCCTACGACTACACGACCGCCCGCATCCTGGACTCGGCGGGCATCCCGCTGCTCCTGGTGGGCGACTCCCTGGGCATGGTGATGCTCGGCCACCCCAACACGCTGCCGGTGACGATGGACGAGATGATCCACCACGCCCGGGCGGTAGCCCGCGGCGCCACCAGCGCCCTGCTGGTCGGCGACCTGCCCTTCATGTCCTACCAGGTCTCCCCGGAGCAGGCTCTGACCTCGGCCGGCCGCTTCCTGCAGGAGGCGGGGATGCATGCGGTCAAGCTGGAGGGCGGCGGCCGTAGCCTGGAGGCCACGGCCCGCCTGGCCCAGGCCGGCATCCCGGTGATGGCCCACCTGGGGCTGACGCCCCAGTCCGTCAACCAGATGGGCGGCTTCAGGGTGCAGGGCAAGACCCCGGCCGGGGCGGCTCGAATCCTCGCCGACGCCCGCGCCTTGCAGGATGCCGGCGCCTTCAGCCTGGTGCTGGAAGGGGTCCCCAGCGAGCTCGCCCGCGAGGTGACCGCGTCCCTCCGCATCCCGACCATCGGCATCGGTGCCGGGCCGCACTGCGACGGCCAGGTGCTGGTCGTCCACGACCTGCTCGGCCTGACCACGGGCCGCACCGCCAAGTTCGTCAAGAAGTACGCCAACCTGGCGGAGGAGATCGCCAGGGCCGCGCAGGAGTACGCGCGCGAGGTCGCCGAGGGCGCCTTTCCCGGTCCCGAACATTCGTACGATGGCGGGCACGGGCCAAGCCTGGAGCAGGCGGCGGAAGAGGTCAAGGCCGGCCGTTAAGACGCCGGCGCGCGAGCACCGCGTGGCCGGCATGCGGGCGACCTCGGAGGCCTGGCGGGCCCAGGGCCTGACCGTGGGCCTGGTGCCGACGATGGGCGCCCTCCACGGCGGGCACCTGAGCCTGGTCGGACGGGCCCGCGGCGACTGCGACCGGGTGGTGGCCAGCATCTTCGTGAACCCGCTGCAGTTCGGACCCGGCGAGGACTTCGGGCGCTATCCGCGGCAGCTGGAGCGGGACCTGGACCTGCTGGCCCGGGCCGGCGTGGACGCCGTCTTTCTGCCCGAGGTGGCCGAGATGTTCCCGTCCGGGGCTGTGACCCGGGTCCAGGTGCGCGGGCTCGGCGAGAGGCTGGAAGGAGCTCAGCGCCCGGGCCACTTCGAGGGGGTGGGGACGGTGGTGCTCAAGCTCTTCAACGCGGTCCGCCCCCAGCGGGCATACTTCGGCCAGAAGGACGCCCAGCAGGCGGCCCTGGTGAGGCGGCTGGCGCGCGACCTGGACACCGGCGTCGAGGTGGTCGTCTGCCCGATCGTCCGCGAGGGCGATGGGCTGGCGCTCAGCTCCCGCAACGCCTACCTGGCGGCGGCCGAGCGGCCGGCGGCGACCTGCCTGTACCGGGCCCTGCGGGCGGCCAACCAGCTCTACCTGGACGGAGAGCGGGACCCGGCCCGACTGCGGGCGTGCCTGCTGGACGTGCTGGGGGCGGAGCCCCTGGCGAAGGTCGACTACGCGGAGGTGGTCGACCCCGAGACCTTCACCCCGCCGGGGTCGCTGGCGGTGCTGGCGGTGCGCTTCGGCGGCACCCGTCTGATCGACAACCACCGCCTGGGAGAACGCCTGCCGGACGGCTCGTGACTCGCTGATAGAATGGGCCTTCGTTTTGGCGGCGGCTTTCTGACGACCAAGACCACACCAATAAATCTTTGAGGGGGTTGGCTGCGTTGGCTGAGGACATGGGTGCACTCCTGACGGAGAAGAGGGGCTCCGACCAGGAGACGGCGAACGGAATGACGATGGAGGACTTCCTCCACCTGGAGGAGGAGGCCTTCAAGACTCCAAACCATGGCGACATCGTGGATGGCGTCGTGGTCCGGGTCGATCCGGACGAGGTTCTGGTCGACATCGGGGCCAAGGCGGAGGGCGTGATCTCGAGCAAGGAGCTCGGCCTCCGCGGCGACGGTGACTTCCCCGGCCTCGAGCCCGGCGACCACATCAAGGTCTTCGTGCTGCAGCCCGAGAACGAGGAGGGCAACGTCGTCCTCAGCCTGCGCCGGGCCCGGGCGGAGACGACCTGGCTCAGCGCCGGCGAGAAGCAGGAAGCCGGCGAGATCATCGACGCCGACGTCCGCGAGCAGAACAAGGGCGGCCTGATCGTCAACGTGCTCGGGCTGCGCGGATTCCTCCCCTCCAGCCAGGTGGCTCGCGCCTACGCCGGCAACCTGGAACAGCTGGTCGGGCAGCGGATCCCGGTCAAGATCCTGGAGGTCAACCGCAAGCGCAACCGGCTGATCGTCAGCCAGAAGGCGGCCGAGGACGAGGACCGCGCCCGCCGCCGCGAGGATCTCTTCAGCCGGCTGGCCGTGGGCACCGTGGTCAAGGGCACGGTGTCCGGCCTGACCAGCTACGGAGCCTTCGTCGACATCGGTGGGGCCGACGGGCTGATCCACATCTCGGAGCTGAGCTGGGACCGGGTTTCGAAGGTGACCGACGTCCTCCAGCTGGGCGACGAGGTGACCGTGAAGGTGATCAAGCTGGATGCGGACCAGAGCCGCATCTCGCTGTCGCTGCGGCAGCTGCAGCAGGACCCCTGGGAGCGGCTGATGCAGACCGTGCCGGTGGGCACCGTGATCGAGGGTCAGGTCACCAAGACCAAGAAGTACGGCGCCTTCCTGCAGATCATGCCCGGGATCGAGGGGCTGCTCCACATCTCCGAGCTGAGCTGGGACCACGTGGACAAGACCGAGGACGTGCTGCGGGTGGGGGAGACGGTGAAGGTGAAGGTGATCGGGATCGACACCGCCCGGCGCCGGATCTCGCTCAGCCTGAAGCAGCTGTCCAACCCGCCGGTGGGTGCGGTCGCCCGCAGCGAGCGGCAGTCCTACTACGACGAGGAAGACGAGGAGTAGCTGCCGGCGCTGAGGCGCCGGCCGCGTCTTAACGGGCAGGGTTGACCTCCTCGGCGCGCCCCCGTACTCTGCCGCCCCACACCCCCTGGGTGGGGGGCATTGGGGGAGGGTGTCATGGGGGTCAGGTACGACCCAGGCGCTGGCGGGCGGCGGCGTCGTAGGGGTCGACCTCGAGCGCTCGCCGGTAGGCCGC
>DATGVT010000396.1:0-8840 GCA_035300005.1 Candidatus Acidiferrales bacterium | reverse complement strand
CTCGGCTCCTGCGGCAACCTGACCCTGATCGCCCGCCGCGGATGGAGGGTGTACTTTGGCCGCGTGCTGACCAGCGAGCAGTTCGCCACGCTGAACGACAAGCTGGCGGCGCTGAAGTCGATCGCTAAGGAGGTCGACTACAACCGGGCCGACCTGGAGTACGTCAACGTGATGAACCCGTCGGCTCCGGCCGTCAAGTACCGGGCGGCTGCGCCGAACCCGAAACCGAGCCCGGGCGCCCCGGCGGCGCCCTCGCCCACCCCGGTGCCGGCATGCAGGTGATCGTCGTCGCGGTCGTGTTCGCGGTGGTCGGTCTGCTGCTGGGCCTGGTCTCGCCGGTGACCATCCCGATCACCTACGCCCGCTACACGGCGGTGGCGCTGCTGGCCGGGTTGGACTCCATCTTCGGCGCCTTCAAGGCCTGGATCGCGGGCACCTTCGAGCAGCGGATCTTCCTCTCTGGGCTGGTCACCAACATGGCGCTGGCGGGGGGGCTGACCTACTTCGGCGACAAGCTCGGGGTGGACCTCTCGATCGCCGCCATCGTCGCCTTCGGCGTCCGCATCTTCAACAACCTGGCCTCGATCCGACGGCACTATCTCTAGCCGGCCTTCAGGACGAGCGGCGCCGGCGCTGCCGGCTTTCGCCGGAGCTCGCACTGCGAACTCTGGAAGAGGCCCGCGCTTTCCTGGAGGAGCGCGGGTTCCTGACCCTGAACCCCTGCTGCTCGCTGCCCAGCCTGTTCGGCGCCTGCCACGAGGAGCCCTACAAGCCGGGCAGCCGGGGCTTCGGCCTCTGGCCGAAGACCAGGTGGCACTGGGCCTTTGACATCCTTCGCCTTCCCGGCGTCTACCGCGCCGGCGTCCACCGCGGCACCCGCCTGTACCTGTCCGAAGAAGGTGCCCTCCTGGTCGACCCCCTTTGCCGGCGCGAGCTGGCCCGGGCCGAGGCCGGCGAGCACGGCGAGCTGGCCGCCCATGTGGTGCGGCGGCTGGCGGAGGCCGGGCCCTCGACCCTGCCGGAGCTGGTCGAGGTGCTGCGGACGAGCCGGGAGCGGCTGCGCGAGGTCCGCAGCCGGCTGGAGAAGCTGGGCGCCGTGGTGGCGACGATCGCGGACGCCGTGGAACCCGGCCACGCCGACTTCCTGACCGCCCAGGTCCGGCGCTGGGACCAGGCGTTCACTCGGCGGGGCGGGGGCGGCCACGACGACCTCCTGGTGGCCGCGGTCCGCTCGGCCGTGGTGGCCCCCGAGCGGGAGCTGGCCCGCTGGTTCAGCTGGCCGCTGGAGGCGGGCCTGGCGGCCCGGCTGCTGGCCTCCGGCCGGCTCCGCCGGACACAAGATGGCTGGGTGGCGGCGATCCCAGACACAAGATCTGGTCTTCGGCGCCCCGAGCCGATATAATCCACCGGACCCCGCCCTCAGCAAAGAACCCCCAGTCCCAGGAGGCATCCCAGCAACACCTTGCCCCGGCGGAAGCGCATCACCGGTCTGGACCTCGGCACCAGCAAGGTGGCCGCGGTCATGGCCGAGCTCGACGACTACGGCCAGCTCAGCGTGGTCGGCGTGGGCGAGTCGCCCTCCGAAGGCCTGCGCAAGGGCATGGTCGTCAACATCGAGAAGACGGTCCAGGCCATCCAGGCGGCGGCGCTGCGGGCCGAGCGGATGGCGGGGACCAGGATCGAGTCGGCCGTGGTGTCCCTGGCCGGCCCCCACCTCGCCTCCCAGAACAGCACCGGCGTGATCGCGGTCTCCCGGTCCGACCGGGAGATCGCGGGCGAGGACGTGCACCGGGTGGTGGAGGCCTCGCGGGCGGTCAGCGTCCCCAGCGACCGCCAGGTCATCCACGCCATCCCGCGCACCTTCACGGTCGACGGCCAGGACGGCGTCAAGGAAGCGGTGGGGATGACGGGCAAGCGCCTGGAGGTGGAGACCCACATCGTCACCGGCGCCCAGACCTCGGTTCACAACGTGATCAAGTGTGTGCACGGCGCCGGCTACGACGTCGAGGACGTGGTCAGCCAGGGACTGGCGGCGGCCGAGGGCGTGCTCACGCCCCAGGAGGTGGACCTTGGGGTCTGCCTGGTCGACATCGGCGCCGGCACCACCGACGTGGTGGTCTTCAGCGAGGGTTCGGCGCTGCACCTGGCGGTGCTGCCGGTGGGCGGCAATCACGTCACCAGCGACATCGCGATCGGGCTGCGCACGACCCTGGCCGCCGCCGAGACGCTGAAGCTGAACTACGGGCATACGCTGCCGGAGGCGATCGGAGCCGAGGAGCGGATCGAGGTGCACCAGGTGGGCGGCGACCGCCTGCAGGCGATGCCGCGGCGCTTCCTGGCCGAGATCATCGGGCCCCGGATGCGCGAGATCTTCGTGCTGGCCCGGGACGAGGTCCGCAAGAGCGGGCACGACGGCCTCCTGCCGGCCGGGGTCGTGGTCACCGGCGGCGGGGCGCGCCTGATGGGCACCACCGACGCCGCCCAGTCTGTCTTCGACACCTCGGTCCGCCTGGGCCTGCCGAACGGGCTCTCGGGGCTGGCGGACCGCGCCGGCGGGCCGTCGTTCGCGGTCGCCGCCGGCCTCGTCAAGTGGGGAGCCCGCCTCCAGCCCCGCCACAACGGGCGCCAGTACGCCGCCCTCGGCTCCGCGTACCAGAAAACCGTGAGGTGGCTGCGTGACTTCTTCTAAACGAATCTCGCTCGCATCGTCCCAGTACAGCTTTCGAATACCGACGCAGGAGGGCGACATGAAGGCGGACATGGAGAACGGCCGGGCCCGGATCAAGGTCATCGGCGCCGGCGGCGGGGGCGGCAACGCCGTCAACCGCATGATCTCGGCGTCCCTGAAAGGAGTGCTCTTCGTGGCCGTCAACACCGACGTCCAGGCGCTGGAGCGCTGCCATGCGGACATCCGCGTCAACATCGGCCGCAAGCTCACCCGCGGCCTCGGCTCCGGCGGCGACTGGACACGCGGCCGCGACGCGGCCGAGGAGAGCCGGACCGAGCTCGCCGAGGTGGTCCAGGAGACCGACATGGTCTTCATCACCGCCGGCATGGGCGGCGGCACCGGCACCGGCTCGGCGCCCGTGATCGCCGAGGTGGCCAAGGAGTCGGGGGCTCTCACCATCGGCGTCGTCACCCGGCCCTTCTCCTGGGAGGGCAAGGTCCGCAACGAGACTGCCGAGGACGGCATCAAGATCCTGCGCGACAAGGTGGACGCCCTGATCGTCATCCCCAACGATCGGCTGTCGCAGGTGGCCACGCACAAGACCACCCTGGAGGACGCCTTCCGGATGGCCGACGACGTGCTGCGCCAGGGCGTGCAGGGCATCGCCGACCTGATCGTCAACCCGGGCGTCATCAACCTCGACTTCGCCGACGTCAAGGCGGTCATGCAGGACGCCGGCGAGGCGCTGATGGGCATCGGCTACGGCGACGGCGACAACCGCGCCGAAGACGCGGCCAAGCAGGCGGTGTCCAGCCCCCTGCTGGAGACCTCGATCGACGGCGCCCGCGGCATCCTCTTCAACATCACGGCGGGGAAAGACATCACCCTGCACGAGGTGCAGAAGGCGGCCGAGATCGTGCGCGCCTCGGCCGACCCGGGCGCCAACATCATCTTCGGCGTCGTCCGCGACGACAACCTGCAGGGCGAGATCAAGATGACGGTGATCGCGACCGGCTACCACGGCGGCAAGAAGCCGGAGAAGAAAGAGTCCCGCTCGGAGTTCGCGCGCTCGCTGGAGCGCCCGGACTTCGGCGGCGAGGAGCTGGAGGACATCAACATCCCGGCCTTCCTGCGCAACCGGGTCTAGATGCCTGATGGGGGGCCGCGGAGCGGCGGTCGGGGTCCCCGCCAAATCGTAGATTTGATGGGGTGAGACGGTGAAATGCCCGTACTGCGGCCACCCGGACCTGAAGGTGGTCGACTCCCGCGACTCTGAGGTCGGGGAGGCGATCCGCCGCCGGCGTGAGTGCCTGGAGTGCGGGAAGCGCTTCACCACCTACGAGCGGATCGAGGAGGTCCCGTTCTACGTCACCAAGAAGGACGGCCGGCGGGAGGACTTCGACCCCCAGAAGCTGTTCACGGGGCTGAAGAAGGCGACCGAGAAGCGCGACATCTCGCCCGAGCGGCTGCGGGCGATCGTGGACGAGATCGAGGCCGACCTCCGCCGCAGCGGGCGGGCGGAGATCCCCAGCCGCGAGATCGGCGAGATGGTCATGGAGCGGCTGCGGGACCTGGACGAGGTGGCCTACATCCGGTTCGCGTCCGTGTACCGGGAGTTCATGGACCTCCAGCAGGTCAAGCGGGAGATCGAGCAGGTCCTCTCTTCGCGGCGCCCCTGAGCCGCAGACTAGGTAAGTGCAGCTCGGGCTTCCGCGGGTCCTGCAGGTCCGCGAGCTGGCGAGCGAGCCGGGCCTCGTTCACGGCTTCTCCACCCTCGAGATCGGCAGCCTGGGGGTGACCAATGCCCCCGACCCGGCGCGGGTGCAGGACAACCGCCAGGCCTTCGCCCACGCCCTCGGCTTCCGCGCCGAGATCGTGACCATCGCGGGCGCCGTCCACGGCGCCCAGGTCGGCCGCATCGACCGGCCGGTCGGGGTGGCGGACGGAGTGGACGCCCTGGTCACCGACCGCCCCGGCGTCCCGCTCTTCGCCACCTATGCCGACTGCTACCCGATCCTCCTCTACGGCCCGGATCCCCGCTGCATCGGCCTCGTGCACGCGGGCTGGCGAGGGACCGCGGCCGGGGTGACCCCGGCGGCGGTGGCGGCGCTCAAGCGCGAGTACGGCTGCCCGCCCGAGGCGCTCAAGGCCGGCATCGGCCCCGGCATCTGCCGGCGCTGCTACGAGGTGGGATCCGAGGTGGCGGCGCGGTTCGGCAGCGAGTTCGTGGAGACCGACAGCCGCGGCCGCCTGCTACTCGACCTGGCGGGCGCCAACCGGCAGGCGTTGATCGAGGCCGGGGTGCGCCGCGAGTGGATCCATCAGATCGGTGTCTGCACTAAGGAGACCGCGTACCTGCCCTCCCACCGGCGCAGCGCCGACGGGCAGCGCTTCGGATGCCTGCTGGCCCTGGGCCCTCAGTAGCCGAGCGGCTGGAGGGGGTCCAGGACCGGATTCGCCGCGCCGGCCGCGACCCTGCCCAGGTGGAGGTCGTCGCCATCACGAAGGGCTTCCCGCTCGCCGCCTGCCAGGAGGCGCTCAGATGTGGCCTGCGGAGCCTGGGCGAGAACCGGGTCCAGGAGGCGCTGCCCAAGCTCCAGGCGCTGCCGCAGGCGGAGTGGCATCTCGTCGGTCACCTGCAGTCCAACAAGGTCCGGCTGGCGGCGGGCCGCTTCGCGCTGATTCAGTCGGTCGACTCGCTCGACCTGGCCCAGGCGATCGCGCGCCGGAAGCCGGACCAGGCGGTGCTGCTCGAGGTCAACGTGGCTCGCGAGGCGCAGAAGCACGGCTGCGATCCCAGCCTGGCGGTCGACCTGGCCGAGCGGGTCGCCGCGCTGCTGCCGCTGCAGGGGTTGATGGCCCTGGGTCCGGCCGGGCGCGACCCCCAGCCGGCCTTCGAGGAGCTGCACCGTCTGCGGGAGCAGGCCGAGAGCCGCCTGCGCCGACCGCTGCCCGTCCTTTCGGTGGGCATGAGCGACGACTTCGAGGTGGCGATCAGGTGCGGCAGCACGATGCTGCGGCTGGGGCGCGCTATCTTTGGCGAGCGTCCGTAGTGGACTGTACCAGCCGAATGAGGACCATCCGCCGCCCCACGCGGCCGGGAGCCCTGCGGGCTCTGATGCGTGCGTTGCGGGACCCGGCGCGCCTCCTCACCCAGCGCAAGATGGGATCGTCGTTGCGCCACCCGCGCCTTCGCACCGGCCACCTGGGACGCCGGCCTCCGGGCCCTCGGCCTGGTCCCCATCCGACCGCTACAGTCCACTGATGCTGCGCGCCATCGCCCCCACCATCACCATCCTCGGCTACGCGCTGCTGATCGCGATCTTCGTGCGGGTCGCCTTCTCCTGGTTCAACCCCTATCCCAACAACGCGGTCTACCGCTTCACCTACCAGCTCACGGAGCCGATCCTGGCGCCCTTCCGGCGGCTCCTGCCGCAGACCATCGGCATCGACCTGTCGCCCATGATCGTCGGCTTCCTGATCTACATCGTCATCAACCTGATCAGCCGCGCCTGAACCCCTGGTAGATTTAGAGGTCACAACTGAATAGGCGCTGACGGAGACGGGTAGGCCCGCCAGGAGGGGCCGTACAGAGAGTCCGGGAGGGTGAGAGCCGGGCGGCCAGGGCGGGCGCGAGATCACTTCCGAGCCAGACCCCACGAGTGCCCGCTGGGCCGCCGCCCGCCGGGAACCTGGGTGGTACCGCGGGTCTTCTGAAGGCTCGTCCCAGGGATGTCGTCGGGACGGGCTTTTTGCGTTGTTGGAGAGATGTTCGAGAAAGTAGAGAACCGGGTCAGCTTCCCGCACCTGGAGCTGGAGCTGATGGCCCGCTGGAAGGCGGAGCGGACGTTCGAGAAGAGCCTCGAGCTGCGGCGTGACGCGCCGCGTTACGTCTTCTACGAGGGCCCTCCGACGGCCAACGGCCGGCCGGGGACGCACCACATCCTGGCCCGCGCCTTCAAGGATCTCTTCGGCCGCTACTGGACCATGAAGGGGCGTTTCGTGGAGCGGAAGGCGGGCTGGGACACCCACGGCCTGCCGGTCGAGCTGGAGGTTGAGAAGGAGCTCCACATCTCGGGCAAGTTCGCGATCGAGAACGAGATCGGCATCGAAGAGTTCAACCGCCGCTGCCGCGAGTCGGTCCATCGCTACGTCACGGAGTGGAGGGCCTTCTCAGAGCGGATGGCCTTCTGGCAGGACTACGACGACGCCTACTGGACACTGACCTCGGACTACATCCAGTCCGTCTGGTGGGCTTTGAAGCAGATCTGGGACCAGGGCCTGATCTACAAGGGCTTTCGGGTCGCGCCCTACTGCCCTCGCTGCCAGACGCCACTCTCCAGCCACGAGCTGGCGCAGGGCTACCGGGACAACGTGCCCGACCCCAGCGTCTACGTGCGCTTCCGGCTGAAGAAGGACTCCCAGACGTCGATCCTGGCCTGGACCACGACGCCCTGGACCCTACCCGGGAACATCGCGCTGGCCGTGGGCGAGGACGTGGACTACGTCAAGGTCAGGCAGGGCGCCGAAAACCTGATCCTGGCCGAGGCTCGGCTCGAGATCCTGAAGGGCGACTACGAGGTCGTGGAGCGCCTGAAAGGCCGCGACCTGGTGGACCTCGACTACGAGCCGGTCTACCCCTACGCCCTCTCTGCGGAGGGCCGGACGCACTTCGTGGTGGGCGCGGACTTCGTCTCCACCGAGGAGGGCAGTGGCGTCGTCCACACCTCCGCCCTCTATGGCGTGGACGACCTCCGCCTCTGCCAGGAGAAGGGCATCCCCTTCCGGCACACGGTCGACCTTGGGGGCCGCTTCGTGCCCGAGGTCAAAGAGTTTGCCGGCATGACGGTGAAGGAGGCCGACCCCAGGATCCTCGACGATCTGGAGCGGCGTGGCCTGCTCTATTCGCGCGGCACCATCCGGCACACGTATCCAGAGTGCTGGCGCTGCAAGACACCGCTTATCTACTACGCCCTCGACTCCTGGTACGTGCGCACCACCGAGCGCAAACCGGAGCTGATCCGCAACAACGCGGAGACCAACTGGGTGCCCGCGCACATCAAGACCGGGCGCATGGGCGACTGGCTGGAGAACAACGTCGACTGGGCCATCTCCCGCACGCGCTACTGGGGCACACCGCTGCCGTTCTGGGTCTGCGCGCGATGCGACGAGCGGCGCTGCCTGGAGTCGGCCGAGGAGCTCGGACTGCCCGAGGACGCTGACCTGCATCGGCCCTACATCGACCAGGTGACGCTGCCCTGCCCGAAGTGCGGCGGCGAGATGCGGCGGGTGCCGGAGGTGCTGGACGGCTGGTTCGACAGCGGCGCCATGCCCTTCGCCCAGCGCGGCTATCCGCGAGGGGGCCGCGAGCTGTTCGAGCAAACCTTCCCGGCCGACTTCATATCGGAGGCGATCGACCAGACGCGGGGCTGGTTCTACTCACTGCTGGCGATCTCGACCTTGATCTTCAGGCGCAACTCCTACCGCAACGTCATCTGCCTCGGCCACGTGCTCGACCCCAAGGGCCAGAAAGCGAGCAAATCCCGCGGCAACGTCCTCGACCCCAACTACCTCTTCGAGACCTTCGGGTCGGACGCGGTGCGCTGGTTCTACTTCACCTCGAGCCCGGTGGGCGAGAACTACCGGACCAGCAGCGACGCCCTGCAGGAGGTCGTCCGCCAGTTCCTGCTCACCGTCTGGAACGTCCTCTACTTCCATGTCACCTACGGGCGCCTCGACCATTTCGACCCGGCCCGGGAGCAGATTCCGCTGCCGGAGCGGCCGGTCCTCGACCGCTGGCTCCTATCCAGGCTGGGCGGCCTGGTGCAGGCCGTAGACGAGTCGCTGGAGGCGTACGACGTGAACGGGGCGTCCCGGCCGCTGGCCGCGTTCGTGGAGGACCTCTCCAACTGGTACGTCCGCCGCTCGCGGCGGCGGTTCTGGAAGTCGGGGGACGACCGGGACAAGCTGGCCGCCTATCAGACCCTCCAGGAGGCGCTGGTGACGCTCTCGCGGCTGCTGGCGCCTTTCGTGCCCTTCATCGCCGACGCCGTCCATCGCAACCTGACCGGGGCCTCGGTCCACCTGGCCGACTATCCCTCCGCCAAAGCCGCGGCGCGGGACCCGGGTCTGGAGGGCCAGGTGGCGGCAGCGCGGAAGGCCGTGGAGGCGG
>DATGVT010000395.1:0-1516 GCA_035300005.1 Candidatus Acidiferrales bacterium | reverse complement strand
GCGGGCGGGTAATGGTTGGCAGGGCATGGAACTGCTGGACGACGTTGCCGCCTACCTGATCCTGAGCCCGGTGCTGGCGCTGGCCGCCATCGCGGCCGCCGTCTGGTATACGCGGCGCCGCCAGGCCAGCCACCGCTAGCTAACCGCTCGGCGGCCTCGCTAACCGCTCGGCGACCTCGCCTCCGCGACCACCTCCGCCAGCCGGTCCAGGTCTTGCTCGTCGTTCCACCAGCCGACCGAGGCCCGCAGCCAGCCGTCGGGCAAGCTCCGGATGATGACCCCCTTCCCCTCCGCCTGCTTCACGAGCGCCGCCGGGTCGCCGGGGACGCGAAAGGAGACCAGAGTCGCCTGTTCCGGCTCGGTCCGCACTTCGGCGCCGAGTTCGAGAAGAGCCTGGCGGCAGCGCCGCACCAGCTCGGCCGCGCGCCGGAAGCCCCAGCCGGGCAGTTCCTCGACCGCGGCCAGGAGGCCGGCCGCCAGCGAGGCGGGGAGGTGCACGAGGGCCAGCCGGCCGGCGCCGGTCAGGGCGGTGGCGGCGTAGCTCTGGATCTGCGGTCTCAGCCGGTCGGGTTCGGCGACGTAGAGGGCACCGGTCAGCTCCGGACCGCAGAGCCACTTCTGGCCGGAGACCGTGTACCAGTCCGCGACCGAGGCGTCGACCGGCACCGCGCCCACCGACTGGGCGCCGTCGACCAGAAGCGGCAGGCCGGTCGCTCGCTTGATTTCCGCCAGCGGAAGCACGTGGCCGTTGAGCCAGAGCACGTGCGAGAGCGCTACCAGGCGGGTTCGGGGAGTGACCTCGGCCAGGACCGCGTTCAGGGCCTCAGAGGCCGGGCGCTCCAGCACCCGGGCCTGCCGGATGCGTGCACCCGAGGCCAGGAGCGGCTGCAGGAGGCCGGGGTGCTCGGCATCGGTGGTCACCACCTCGTGCTCGGGCTCCAGCCGGAGTCCGGTGACCACCAGGTTGCAGCCCTCGGTGGTGGAGGTCGTCAGCAGCATGTTCTCCATCGGCACCCTGACCAGCGCGGCCAGCCTCTCGCACAGCCGCGTCCAGAGCGCGATGGCGGCGTCCTGCGCCCTCGGCGAAGCCCGTCCCTCCGCCAGCGCTCGCTCCTCCTCACCCCGCATCGCCTCCACGGTGCCCTGGGCAAGCGGTCCCACCGAGCCCGCGTTCAGGTACGCGCATCGCTCCAGCACCCGGAACCGCGAGCGGGCTTCGGCCGGTGTCATCAAGCAGCAGTCTAGGTAGTGCACTAGACTCGGCGGGTGGTCGCGGTTCGCCCCCTGAACCTGGCGCGCGCTGGCGTGAACGAGCGCCTCCGCGACCTGGGGCTGCTCGCCGGCCTGGTGCTGTGGCTCGCCTACACGTACGCCTTCTGGACGCTCCGCGCCAGCCACCTGGTGCTCCCGCCCTGCGCCTTCTACACCATCACCGGCCACCCCTGCCCCTTCTGCGGCGGCACGCGTTCCTTCGCCTACATGTGGCAGGGCGACCTGGTCGACGCGGCGCGCATGT
>DATGVT010000394.1:0-3200 GCA_035300005.1 Candidatus Acidiferrales bacterium | reverse complement strand
GTACGGCGTAGGCAGCAGCACCTCGTCACCGGCGTCGACCAGGGTCGCCAGGGCCTCGTACACGGCCTGCTTGCCGCCGTTGGTGACCAGCACCTGTGCGGCGCTCACCTGGTACCCGGTGTCGCGGGCCGTGACGGCTGCGATCGCCTCCCTGAGTTCGGGCAGCCCCGCGGCCGGCGTGTACTTGTGGAACCGTGGCTCGGCGCATGCCCGCTGAGCGGCCTCGACGATGTAGTCAGGGGTCGGGAAATCGGGCTCGCCGGCGCCGAAGCCGATGACGGGCCGGCCGGCGGCCCTGAGCGCCTTGGCCTTACTGTCAACGGCGAGTGTGGCGGACTCGGCGATGGCGGCGACGCGGCCGGAGATGCGTGGGTGAACTGAGGTCATGACATCCATGGTGGCACCACCCGGCCGGGGCTGGGCCGAATAAACCGAGGCGGGCGGGGGTGCGGCTGGTGGTACCCCTCAGGCGCGCCCGCAGGCCGGCGGGAGGTTACGGGGTTTCTTGGCCTGGCGGTTCGACGGGCGGCTTCTGGCGACATAGACTTCAGCAACTGGTGGTGGTCCACCCGGTGGCCGCTGTCTGTCAGCATGGGCTGTGGCAGTCGCTAGGCAGTCGTCGTGCGGACCGTCGGCAGGCACTTGCCTGGCCGGTCACGCAGCCAGAGGGCAGTAGCTCAATTGGCCAGAGTCCCGGTCTCCAAAACCGGTGGTTGGGGGTTCGAGTCCCTCCTGCCCTGCGAGTGCGGTCCGCGGATTTTCGCGGGCCGGTGGTACCAGCCAGTGAACCGATCAGCGTTGTTCAGGTGAGGACATGGCGACTC
The DNA here is from genome assembly GCA_035300005.1 of Candidatus Acidiferrales bacterium. Taxonomy (GTDB): domain Bacteria; phylum Chloroflexota; class Dormibacteria; order Dormibacterales; family Dormibacteraceae; genus DATGVT01. The sequence goes on along the minus strand of DATGVT010000394.1, from coordinate 2,376 downwards.
AGACGCGTGGTGAGGTCGCGGGACGGCCTAAGCCCGGCGGCCCGGCGAAGGGCAGCCGGACTACCCCTGCGCTGTTCCTCCGGCAGGTCGTAGCCGAACTGCGCAAGGTGATCTGGCCGACCCGCAAGGAGCTGGTCACCTACACGACGGTGGCCATGGTGTTCATACTCGTCATGGTTGCGATCGTGACGAGCCTGGACTACGGGTTCACCAAGCTGGTGCTCGCAGTCTTCGGCTGACGGCTCCGGGGGGAGCCATAGCCGCAGCGAGGCACGCGGCAAGGCCGGGACCGCGGCAAGATCCGGGGGCCGGCATAGCCAGGAAGTCCTGGCGCCGGTGCCGCCAGGAAGAGCGGAGAGAAAGAGTTATCGTGTCCGAGTTCCAAGTACACGTTGGTGATCAGGCGGCGGATGGACCCGTCACGAACGGCCAGGCCGGGGCGAGCCCCAGCCGGCCGGACGACGACGAGGCCGAGGTTACGGCTGCCCAGTCGGCCGACGCCGCCGTGGCTGACGAGGCTGCTGGTACCGGCGACGCTGCTGGTACCGGCGAGGCTGCTGATGCCGACGAGGTGATGGAGGCCGCTGATGCCCAGGCGGCCAGTGATGCCGATGATGCTGGCGGCGTCGATGAGACCGATGCTGGCGACGCTGGTGAGGCCGACGACGCTGGGGATGCCGAGGAGGAAGCCGACCCCATCGCGGAGTTCAAGGCGGAGCTGCGGTCCCTGCCCGGCGACTGGTACGTCGTGCACTCCTACGCCGGATACGAGAACCGCGTGCGGACCAACCTGGAGAGCCGGACCCAGTCGCTCAACATGGAGGACTACATCTTCCAGATCGAGGTGCCGGTCCACGAGGTGACCGAGATCAAGGGCGGCAAGCGGCAGCAGGTCTCGGAGAAGGTCCTGCCGGGCTACATCCTGGTCCGGATGGAACTCACGGATGAGTCCTGGGCTGCCGTCCGCAACACGCCGGGCGTCACCGGTTTTGTGGGGCTGTCCAGCAGGCCCTCGCCGCTCAGCCTGGACGAGGTGGCCGGGTTGCTCGCGCCGGAGCCCGAGGAGAAGGCGGCCAAGGCCGAGATCATGCGGGCCTCGGTCGAGTTCGAGGTCGGTGAGTCCGTTACCGTGATGGACGGCCCGTTCGCCACGCTGCCCGCCACCGTCAACGAGATCAACCCGGACACCCAGAAGCTCAAGGTGCTCGTCTCGATATTCGGCCGGGAGACCCCGGTCGAGCTCTCCTTCGATCAGGTCTCGAAGATCTGATCCGCATCCGTCGTTAGGTAAGGAACAGTACTGATGGCTCCGAGGAAGAAGAAGATCGCTGCAGTCGTCAAGGTGCAGCTGCAGGCGGGTGCGGCCACCCCGGCCCCGCCGGTGGGCACGGCGCTCGGCCCGCATGGCGTCAACATCATGGACTTCTGCAGGCAGTACAACGCCGCGACAGAGGCCCAGCGCGGGAACGTCATCCCCGTGGAGATCACCATCTACGAGGACAGGTCGTTCACCTTCGTCACCAAGACGCCGCCCGCTCCTGAGCTGCTCAAGAAGGCTGCTGGCGTACCCAAGGGCAGCGGGGAGCCGCTCACCACGAAGGTCGGCTCGGTGACCAAGGCGCAGGTCCGCGAGATCGCGCAGACCAAGATGCCGGACCTGAATGCGACCACGATCGAGGCGGCGGAAAAGATCATCGCAGGGACCGCCCGGTCGATGGGCATCACGGTCGTCGGCTGACTCCGCCGACGCCTGACTCCGCTGACGGCTCACCCCGTCGGCGGGCGACCCGCTGACGGCTGACTCCGCCGGCGGGCATAAATCGGTCGCGCGGCACGTTGTCGCCGATCGCATATCAGTGGCAGGGCCAGGCGCTGGTCCGCTGACCACGACCTCCCGTACACGTTTGGAGACTGATCATGAAGCGCAGCAAGGCTTACCGGCAGGCCGACGAGCAGATCGACCGGGCGCGGCTGTACAGCCCCGCCGAGGCAGTCGGCCTGGCCAGGAAGACCGCAACCACGAAGTTCGACCCCACCGTCGAGGTCGCGTTGCGCCTTGGCGTGGACCCGCGCAAGGCCGACCAGATGGTCCGCGGGACCGTCAACCTGCCGCACGGGACGGGCAAGACGGCGCGCGTTCTGGCGTTCGCGACGGGTGACCGGGCGGAAGAGGCCCGCGCGGCCGGCGCCGATTACGTCGGCGCGGACGACCTGATCGAGCGCATTCAGGGTGGCTTCCTCGACTTCGATGCGGTGGTCGCGACTCCCGACCTGATGGGCAAGGTGGGCCGACTGGGCCGGGTACTTGGCCCGCGCGGCCTCATGCCCAACCCCAAGACGGGCACCGTCACGGTCAATGTCGGCAAGGCCGTGTCC
>DATGVT010000393.1:0-3720 GCA_035300005.1 Candidatus Acidiferrales bacterium | reverse complement strand
GTCCTCGGGCGTCCCCTCGCCCATCAGGTAGCCGCCTTTCTCGCCCCCCTCCGGGCCCAGCTCCAGGAGCCAGTCGGCGGTCTTCAGCACGTCCAGGTTGTGCTCGATGACCACCACCGTGTTCCCGTTTTCGACCAGCCGGTGGAGCACGGCCAGCAGCCTCTCCACGTCCGCGTAGTGGAGGCCGGTCGTGGGCTCGTCCAGCAGGTAGAAGGTCCGGCCGGTGTCCCGCCGCGAGAGCTCGGTGGCCAGCTTGACCCGCTGCGCCTCGCCGCCCGAGAGCTGGGTCGCCGGCTGCCCGAGCCGGATGTAGCCCAGCCCCACGTCGTGCAGGGTGCGCAGCTTGGAGCGGATCCGGGGCACGTTCTCGAAGATGTCCAGCGCCTCGTCCACGGTCAGCTCCAGCACCTCGGCGATCGAGTGCCCGCGGAACTTCACCTCCAGCGTCTCCCGCGAGAAGCGCGACCCATGGCAGACCTCGCAGGGCACGTAGACGTCGGGCAGGAACTGCATCTCGATCTGGATGATCCCGTCGCCCTGGCAGGCCTCGCAGCGGCCGCCGCGCACGTTGAAGGAGAAGCGCCCCGGCCCGTAGCCGCGCATCTTGGCCTCCGGCAGCTGCGCGTAGAGGTCGCGGATGTAGGTGAACATCCCGGTGTAGGTGGCCGGGTTGGAGCGCGGCGTGCGCCCGATCGGCGACTGGTCGATGTCGATCGCCTTGTCGATGTGCTGCAGCCCGTCGACCGAGCGGTGCGGCCCCGGCTTGTCCTTGGCCTTGTAGAAGTGCTGGGCCAGCTTGCGGGAGAGGATGTCGGTGACCAGCGAGGACTTGCCCGAGCCCGAGACCCCCGCCACCGCCACGAAGGTGCCCAGCGGGAAGCCGACGTCGACGTCCTTCAGGTTGTTGGCCCGCGCGCCCCGCACCCAGAGCCGCTTGCCGCTGCCGGAGCGCCGCCGCGGCGGCATCGGGATCTCCTTGTCCCCGCGCAGGTACTGCGCCGTCAGCGAGTCCGGGTGCCGCATCACCTCCTCTACCGGGCCCGCGGCCACGATCTCGCCGCCGTGCTCGCCGGCGCCGGGACCGATGTCGACCATGAAGTCGGCCGAGCGGATGGTCTCCTCGTCGTGCTCGACCACGATCAGGGTGTTGCCCAGGTCGCGCAGCTGCAGCAGCGTCCTGATCAGGCGCCGGTTGTCGCGCTGGTGGAGGCCGATCGAAGGCTCGTCCAGGATGTAGAGGACGCCCATCAGCTTGGAGCCGATCTGGGTCGCCAGCCGGATCCGCTGTGACTCCCCGCCCGAGAGGGTCGTGGCCGAGCGGTCGATGGTCAGGTACTCGAGGCCGACGTCGATCATGAACTGGAGCCGCTCCCGGATCTCCTTCAGGATCCCGCGCGCGATGATCCCCTCCCGCTCCGAGAGCTCGACCCGGTCGAAGAAGTCGATCGCCGCCGCCACCGACTGCCGCACCGCCTGGGCGATGTTGGAGCCCCCGATCGTCACCGCCAGTGACTCTCGCTTCAGCCGGGCGCCCTTGCAGGCCGGGCAGGGCTTCTCCGACATGTACTTCTCCAGCTCCGCCTTCAGGTACTCCGACTCGGTCTCCTGGTAGCGGCGCTGCAGGTTCTGGACCGCGCCCTCGAAGGGCGCCTCGTACCAGCGGTCGGCCCCGTACTGGTTGGTGTAGGTGAAGCGGATCTTCTTGCCGCCGGTGCCGTTGAGGAGCAGGTCGCGCTCTTTCTGCGTCAGCCGGCCGGCCGGCTTGGCCATGTCGATCCCGAAGTGGCGGCAGACCGACTCCAGCAGCTCGGGGTAGAAGAACTGCGAGCGGCTCCAGGGCACGATGGCGCCCTCGGCCAGGGAGAGCGTGGGGTCGGGCATGACCAGGTCGCCGTCCACCACCAGCTGGGCGCCCAGGCCCGTGCAGGTCGGGCAGGCGCCGTGCGGGCTGTTGAAGGAGAAGTTGCGGGGCTCCGGCTCGGGCACGCTGATGCCGTCGTAGGGGCAGGCGTAGTCCTGGCTCATGACGACCTCGGCGCCGCCGTCCACCGGAACGATGAACACGGTGCCGCTGCCGAGCCGGGCGGCGGTCTCCAGCGAGTCCACCAGCCGCGTGCGCTGGCCGGGGCCGAGCTGGATGCGGTCGACCACGGCCTCGATGTCGTGCTTCTTGTTCTTGTCGAGCGGGATCTCCTCGCCCTGGTCGTAGATGTGGCCATCCACCCGAACCCGTGGGAAGCCCGCCTTGCGCACGTCCTCCAGCAGGCTCCGGTACTCGCCCTTGCGGCCCCGCACGACCGGCCCCAGCACCATCAGCCGGGTGCCGGCGGGCATCCGCTCGACCTGGTCCGCCATCTGGTCGGTGGTCTGCTTGAAGATCTCCCGGCCGCAGATCGGGCAGTGCGGGTGGCCGACGCGGGCGAAGAGCAGCCGCAGGTAGTCGTAGACCTCGGTCACCGTGCCCACCGTGGAGCGGGGGTTCCGCGAGGTGCCCTTCTGGTCGATGGAGATGGCCGGCGAGAGGCCGTCGATCATGTCCACGTCCGGCTTCTCCATCTGGCCCAGGAACTGGCGGGCGTAGGCGGAGAGCGACTCCACGTAGCGGCGCTGGCCTTCGGCGTAGATGGTGTCGAAAGCAAGCGACGACTTGCCCGAGCCGGAGAGCCCGGTGAACACGACCAGGCGGTCTCGCGGGATCGAGAGGCTGACGTTCTTCAGGTTGTGCTCCCGGGCGCCGCGGATGGTTATGTGGTCAGTCGGCATCGGTCCCTCGCTGCAGGAAGAAGGTGGCGCTGGCGGTGGCGACCAGGCGGCCGCCCGGTCCCTCCACCCGGCACTCGCAGACCCCGGTCCGCCTGCCTGCATGTACCACCTTTCCCTCCGCCCGCAAACGTTCGCCCGCCTGGGCCGGGGAGATGAAGCTGAGCTTGAGGTCGAAGCTGGCGTGCCGGCCCTCGTCCGGCATCAGGCTGCGCATGGCCCGGCCCATGGCCGAGTCGGCCAGGGCCGAGATGAAGCCGCCGTGCACGGTCCCCCGGTGGTTGCGCATGTCGTCGGTGCAGTCCATCTCCACCACCGCCCGGCCGGCGTCCGCCTCCAGCGCCCGCAGGCCTAGCCAGCTCCAGGCCGGCGAGCTCACGTGTTCCGTGGAACAGCCAGGCATGTAGATGAAGCCCTCGCCACCAGCCTGCCCTCCGAGTCCCGGACCTCGGCCTTGCTGAAGAGCAGCGAGCGCCGCATCTCCACCACCGTGCCCACGGCCCGCAGGCGCCCCTCCACCACCGGGCGGATGAAGTTGATCTTGAGCTCGATGGTGGTGTTGGCCCACCCGGTCTCCTGCATGGTCATCAGGGACATGCCCATGGCGGCGTCCGCGATCTGCGTGATGACGCCGCCCTGGACCACGCCACCCTCGTGGCGGTGCCGGGCCTCGGCGTCCAGCTCGATCGTCACCGAGCCCGCCTCGACCTCCGCGATCCGGGCGCCGACGGTCTCCCGCCAGCCGGCTCGCGGACCGTGACCCGCTTGACCCAGCCGAAGCATCTCGAGGTTCGTCACAGCCGCTCGCCACCTGTTGGGGGGACTCCCCCCCAAAGCGCCGGCCGCGCAAAGCGCTTCCCCCGGCGCGCCCCCCCTGCCACGGAACAGGTGAGCTCGCCGGCCTGGAGCTGGCTGGGCCTGCGGGCGCTGGAGGCGGACGCCGGCCGGGCGGTGGTGGAG
>DATGVT010000392.1:0-2624 GCA_035300005.1 Candidatus Acidiferrales bacterium | reverse complement strand
CCGAGGGCTGCAAAGGCTGCAGAGCCGCCTTTCCTGGGCGGGAGTGGCCTACCTGTCCGTGGTGGAGGCAAGGCGCGAGGTCCCGGGCTCAGCCGGGCCATACGCCCATCGACTGACCTGGTCCGGGCCGGTAACATTTGCACGGGCTGGGGAAGGACCACCGGGGGAGTTAGTGGACGCTTTTGACGCGGTCGCCCGCGTGCGGCCGTACCGCATCTGGGACGGCGTGGTCGCGCGGGCGGTGCGCGGAGACCACATCACCTTCGCGGTCGTCGACCTGGACGCCGACGTGGACGTCCGTGAGCACCGGCATCCCAACGAGCAGGTCGGCGTCGTGCTCAAGGGCCGGATCACGATGACGGTCGCAGGCCACAGCCGCGACCTGGGAGCCGGCGAGACCTACGTCATCAAGGGCGACGTCGCCCACTCCGCCCGCTCGGGACCCGAGGGGGCGTCGGTCATCGACGTGTTCACGCCTCCACGCGCCGACTGGGAGAAGCTCGACCGCGACCACCCCGGGCCAGGGAACTGGCCCTGACGGCGGAGCTGGAAACGGTGGCGCGCGAGCTGGGCCTTCCACCCGAGCGGCTGGCCGGGCTGGAACCGGACCTGCTGGCCGCCATTAGGGCGCGGCTGGAGGCCCTCGAGGAGCTGGCCGCCCGCGACGAGGTGACCGGCGTCCTCCGCCGCTCGGCGGGCCTCGAGCAGCTCGAGCACGAGATGGCGCGCGCCCGGCGCGGCGCCGCCCCCAGGCTCGTGATCGCCTTCCTGGATGTCGACGACCTGAAGGCGGTCAACGACAGCGAGGGCCACGCGGCCGGCGACCGGCTGCTGACGACCATGGCGCAGACGCTGCGCCGCAAGCTGCGCTCCTACGACCTCGTCATCCGCTGGGGCGGCGACGAGTTCGTCTGCGTCATGCCGGACGCGGGGGAAGCGGCCGCGGAGCGCCTGCTGGACGACGTCAGCGGCGAGTTCACGCATCAGACTCGGCGCTCTTTCTCGGCCGGGGTGGCGTCGCTGCAGGATGGCGACACGCCCCAGGGCCTGGTCGAGCGCGCCGACGTCCGGCTCTACGCGACGCGGCGGCGGCGGCGGGTGATCGGGCGCTGGGTACCGACCGTGGCGGTCATGCTGGGCGCGGCGATGATCGTCGGCGCCATGGCGGTGATCGACCAGGGCTCGCCCCTCAGCGGCCTTCGCGCCGCGATCCAGAACGCCCTCGAGCGGCTGCCGATCCACTGAGCGTCGCCGGCAGGGGCCGGCTCAGGTGGGGCGAGTCGAGGCAGAACCGGTAGGGCTGGGCCGCCCAGCGCCCGGTGTCGCCGACGCCGACTCGGCGCGTCGTGTAGATCCGCTCCGGCCGGTGGCCGTCGTCGACCAGGTAGAGGGCGGGCGGGCGGAGCGGCGCCCCGTTGAGCGAGCGGTCGATCTGCAGTGACCGGCAGACCAGCCCGGGCCCGCTGCAGCGGCCCACCTCCGGTCCCGGCTCCAGCGCCCGCACCAGCACCGCCTGGGGCACGCCGGCGGGCCGGGTCACGAAGTTGAGGCAGTGGTGCATGCCGTACACGAAGTAGACGTAGGCGTGGCCGGGGGGGCCGAACATCACCTGGTTGCGGGGGGTCAGGCCGCGCGCCGAATGGGCGGCCAGGTCCTCCGGCCCCAGATAGGCCTCGACCTCGACCAGCCGGCCCCACCGCCGCCGGCCGTCCAGGCCGCGCACCAGCAGCTTGCCCAGCAGGTCGCGGGCCACCACCAGGGTGTCCCGCTCGAAGAACTCGGGCCCCAAGACGAGCTCACGCTCGTCCGGCACTGCGCTCCCGCGAGTGGTGCCGCTTCTTGTCCCGGTAGAGGCGCTGGTCAGCCAGCCGGAACATGTGCGACCAGTCCAGGCCCGGCTCCCAGGCCGCCAGCCCCAGGCTGAAGTCGACCCGGATCCGGGCGCCGGTGTTGACGGCCTCCAGGGCCCGGCGGACGCGCTCGGCGACGTCGTAGGCCTGGCGCAGGTCGGCCTCCGGCATGGCCAGGGCGAACTCGTCGCCGCCCACCCGGGCGCAGGTGTCAGACGCGCGGACGGCCGCATGCAGGCCGCGGGCGACCGTCCGGATGGCCTCGTCGCCGGCCTGGTGCCCGTAGCTGTCGTTGATGTCCTTCAGGTTGTCGAGGTCGACCAGCATCAGGGTCAGCGGCCGCCGGTGGCGCTCGGCCGCGGCGATGGCTCGCTCCATGGACCGCTCGAACTCGGGCCGGTTGGCGAGCCCCGTCAGGTGGTCGGTCCGCGCCTCGCGCGAGTGCTCCCGGGCCCGCTCCAGCGCCACCGCCAGGTGCTCGGCCACGGCGGCCACGAACTCCATCTCGGGCTGCGAGAAGACGCGCGGCTGCCGGGTGGCGACGGCCATCACGCCGAGCAGCTCTCCCTTCGAGCGCAGGGAGCTGGCGGCGACGCTCCAGGCCGCCCGGCTCTTCAGCTCCGACTGGGTCCGGTCCTGGATGGGGGCCGAGGCCTGGAGCGCGGTGGCCACCAGGCGGCTGCCCCTCTCGACCAGCGCGCGCATCTCGAGCTCGTCCTCCAGCTCCTCCTCCGGCTGGTGCTCGGGCGCCAGGCCTGCGCTCTTCAGGAGCCG
>DATGVT010000391.1:0-2358 GCA_035300005.1 Candidatus Acidiferrales bacterium | reverse complement strand
GCCGCCTGAGCTGCCCGTGCAGGACGTAGGTGCCGACCTGCGCCGCCGGGACCCGGCCCTGCCACTGCCCCGAGCCGTGCGCGGGCAGCGTGACCGTCTCCGTGCTCAGGTCGGGCTGAACCACCGTCACGGAAAGGGTGGCGCCGCTCGTCTCCTGCCCGCTGGCGGTCACCTCCAGTCCGTCGCCGCTGGGCACCGCCTCCAGCTTCAGCCGCCCGCCCTGCGCGCTGGGCAGCGTCCAGCCCACCATGCGAGCGAACAGGATCTGGGACACGGACGAGCGCAGGAATCCGGCCGTCCAGCGGCCGTTGGAATCGCTGGTCCAGGCCAGGCTCCGTCCCAGCCCGTACTGCCAAGCCGCCAGGACAGGGTCTGCCTTCGGGCTCTGGAAGTACACCTCGGCGTTGGGCTTGGTCGAGGTCACGACGTACCCGCCCAGCTCCGGGAAGGCGTCCAGCGGCACGCCCTCCAGAAGGTTGCCGGCGGAGGTGACCTTGGGGAAGAAGCGCTCCACCTCGAACCAGGGACGCAGTGCGACCTGGCTCTCCTTGAGGAACAGCTGCGGAACCTGCGAGGGGTCGTTCGACTCGTAGAAGCGGCCCCCGCCCAGGCGGGCGATGTCGGCCATGAACACCATCGCCGGCTGCGAGCCGTGCGTGTTGATGCCGATGACCGAGGTCGTGATGCCCTGGGAGCGGAGGTTGGCGAGCACGGTGTGGTACTCGGAGCCGCCCGCGTTCCAGTCGGCGTCCGCGTCGCCGTCGCCCAGGAGCACGATGTGCTTGACGGCGGCGTCGGCCTTCTGGAGCGCGTCGGCGGCGAGCTTCAGGTAGCAGAGGTAGCTGGGCGGATCTCCCAGGCTGGCGCCCTCCAGCTTCCTGTCCAGCGCCGCCTTGTCGGTGACCGGCGTCATCGGGATCAGCATCGAGCCCCCCGTCGCGCAGCGTGGATCTCCGTTGGTGACCGCGATCTGGTCCTCGGGACCCAGCTTGTCGATCAGGGCCTCCGCCGCGCCCAGAGCCACCTGGTCCCCGCGCTGGCTCTCCATCGACTCCATGATCAGGACCACCGCCACCTTCGGCTTCTCCGGCCGGTTGGGCAGCTCCATGCGCACCGGCAGCGCCTCCTCGAGCGGGGTGCCCTGCCAGCCGCCCGGTCCGTAGGAGGTGCCCCCACCGATCGCCACCAGCCCGCGGCCGAGGTCGCGGACCACGGTCGCGATGGCGGCCATGCCGTCGTGCGGGAAAGAGTCGGCGGGCGTGTTCACGAGCACGATCGAGTCATACCGGCTGAGGGCGGCCGGGTCGCCCGGCAGCTCGCTGGACAGCCGCCGCTCGACGCTCATGCCCGAGGCGGTGAGCGCGGAGGCCACGTTGGCGCCCTCGTCCCGCGTCCCCTCCAGCACCAGCACCGTGGGCCGGCCCAGGACGCGGATCACCGCCTCGCCCAGGTTGTTCTCCGGGTAGGTGTCCGGCTGGGCGCTGAGCTCGGCGCGGATCCGGTAGACGCCCGCCTCCAGGGCCGGCAGCTGGAAGCTGTAGCTGGAGACGCCGGCCGCCAGCTTCAGCTCGCGCTCCTCGATCTGGCCTCCCGCCCCCAGGAGCACCAGATGGCCGTCCGCCGGGCCGCTGGAGCGGACGCGGACCGTGACCACCGCCGCCTGGCCGGCCCGCAGCTCGGTGGGAGCCTCCACCCGCAGGATCAGGACCTCGGGGCCGGTCTGGCCCCCGATCCCGAGCACGTCCACCCGCACGCCTTCGGCCCGCAGCGCCGCCACCACGGCGGCGGCGTCGCCCAGGTTCTGGCGGCCGTCGGTCAGGAGGACCAGGTGCCGCGCGTAGCCGTCCGGCACCAGGTTGGCCGCCAGCTGGAGGGCGCTCGCGATGTCGGTGTAGCCGGGGTCGGGCTGGGTCTGGAAGACATCGAAGTCGGGGTGCAGGCTGGCGGGCAGCTCGACCTCGGCGCCGCGCCCGAAGCTGACCACCCCGAAGAGGTCATCCGGCCCTTTCGCGGCCGCCAGCCTGCGCACCGCCGCCGCCTCCTGGTCCTGGGACTGGCGCAGGCTGGCGCTGAGGTCGACGACCGCCACCAGCGCCTGGCGTTGAGGCAGCGTGGACACCCGCACCCCGGCCAGCGCCAGGACCAGGCAGGCGATCACGAGCAGGCGCAGGCCCAGGGCCAGCTGGCTGCGCCGGCCGCGCAGCGGCGGCGGCCAGCGCTGCCAGGCCACCCACCCCGCCGGCAGCAGCAGAAGTAGCAGCAGGAGTGCCGGATGCAGGACGCTGAAGCCGATCACGCCGAGGCGGGCCTCGCCGGGTTCAGGAAGACGAACCATTCCAGGGCCACCAGCGCCAGGGC
>DATGVT010000390.1:0-5806 GCA_035300005.1 Candidatus Acidiferrales bacterium | reverse complement strand
CGCCGGCGATCAGGGGCGAGGCGTAGAGGTCGCCGTCCAGGGCTTCGCTGGACCAGGCCAGGTGGGGGGTGCCCAGCGCCGGTAGGGCGGGGCCGCGGCCGCTGCGCGCCCCATCCCCGTGGTAGGTGAGCCACTGGACGGAAGAGCCGGCGCTGGCCGCCGCCGAGGGCGAGGCCGGCGGAGGCCGGGCGGCCGGCCCGCAGGCGCCGGCGGCGAGCAACAGCAACAGGGCCGCTGGCCTCAGAGGCCCCAGCTGAACCTCCGCTCCGGCTGCAGTCGGGCGCGCTCGGGTCCGACCACCGACGCCCGGCCCTGCACCGCCACCCCGCGTCGGGGTCCCATCGCGTCCACGACCAGTGCTACCCGCGGCTCGGCGGTCAGGTTCCGCAGCTTGACCCCGTCGGCGTCGAACTCGAAGGAGCCGTCCTCCTGGAGCTGGTACATGACCGGCATCACGTGCGGCCAGCCGCCGGGCCCCATGGTGGCGAGGTGGGCCAGCCGCTGGGAGTGGAGGAACTCGAGCTCGGCCGGCGTGAATCCGGCAAACCCCGGAGCCGAGCTCACACCGGCTCCTTGCGCGCCTCCATCAGGAAGTTGAGCGCGTTGAGGTAGGCGTGGACGCCGGCCTCGATGGTGTTGGCGGAGGCGCCCTTGCCGACCGCGGAGGAGCCCTCCAGCTCCAGCTCGATGATGGCCTCGGCCATGGCGTCGCGGCCCTTGGTGGCGGCCACCACCGAGAAGTTCTCCACCTCCGGCTCCAGGCCGGTCAGCTTCTCGATGGCGTTGAAGGCGGCGTCCAGGGGCCCGTCGCCGTGCTCGCGGCGCATGGCCGGCCCGTGGCCCAGGTCCAGCGTCACCTCGGCGGTGGCGGGCAGGCCGGAGCTGGAGGTGACGGTCAGGGTGAGCAGCCGGAGGCGCATAGGGGCCTCGGCGATCTTCTCCTGAGCCAGCACCCGCAGGTCCTGCTCGTAGACGCGGGACTTGTCTTCGCAGAGCTCGAGCAGGGCGGCGTAGATGGTGTCCAGCAGCGCCTTGTCGGTCACGCCCACCTCCAGGCGGCGGAGCTCCCTGGCCAGGAACTCGCGGCCGGCGGGCGATCCCACCACGGCGCCGCCGGGGTCGAAGCCGAGCAGCATCTTGTCCACCTCGACGGCGCTGGCGGGGGCCGGGGCCGGCCGCCCTGGCGCCGCCCCGGACTCGGGGAAGGAGCGCCGCATCTCCTCGGTCCAGCCCTCCCAGCGGGGCAGGTCGACCGTGGTCGCCATCGCCATCACCGACTGGTGCGAGGCGAGCACTGCGACCGGCTGGCGGTCTCTCTCCACCAGCACCACCTCGCCCTTGGCGGCCACGCTCTCCAGCAGCGCGCGGGCGCGCTTCTCGAACTCTTCGGGCGAGACCTTGAGGGGCATCGGCGGGTTCCAGTCTAATGCGGGTCCTCCGGTAGACTGACGGCTCGGTGATCGCGACCGCGGTGAGCCACTACCCCAAGCTGGGGGATTCGCCTGGGCAGCAGAAGCTGCGGCAGGCGATCGCCCGCTTCGACCGCGGCGCGGCCGACCAGGCGGAGCTGGACCGGGTGGCGGGCGAGGTCACCGCCGAGGTCATCCAGGAGCAGGAGGCGGCGGGGCTGGACCTGGTCACCGACGGGCAGGTCCGCTGGCTGGACCCGGTCACCTACATCTGCTCCCGGCTGGAGGGGTTCGAGATCACCGGCCTCCTGCGCTGGTTCGAGAGCAACACCTACTACCGGCAGCCACTGGCGGTGGGACCTGTCCGCTGGCGGGGCCCGATCCTGGTCGACGACTTCCGCTTCGCCCGCGACCACGCCCGGCGGCCGGTCAAGCCCGTGCTGACCGGTCCCTACACGCTGGGCACCCTCTCCGAAAGCCGGCTGGAGGGAGGCCGCCCGGAGCTGGTCCTGCAGCTGGCTTCCGCGCTCAACCAGGAGCTGAAGGCGCTGGCCCAGGAGGGGCCGGAGTGGATCCAGGTCGACGAGCCGGCGATCGCGCTCAACCCGTCGGTCCGCTACCCCCGCGACTTCGGCCTCTTCCGGGAGGCGATGGCGGCGCTGACCGAGGGCGTGGAGGCGCGGCTCTCGCTCTACCTGTACCACGGGTCGGCGGTGGACGTGCCCGGCCTCTTCGAGCTGCCCTTCAGCCTGCTGGGGCTGGACATGGTGCAGGGCGCGGCCAACTGGAAGCTGCTCTCTGAATGGCCGGCGGAGAAGGGCATCGGGTTGGGCCTGGTCGACGCCCGCAACGTGCGCCAGGAGGAGGAGAGCGAGCTGGCCCCGGGCGTCCGCCAGGCGCTGGCGGCGGCCGCCGAGGTCCACGTCAGCCCCAGCTGCGGCCTGGAGTTCCTGCCTCGGGACTCCGCCCGGGCCAAGCTGGAGCTGGTGGCCCGGATCGTGCGAAGCTTGGAGGTCAGGGTATGAAGCGGGTGGACGGCCTCTGGACGACCAGCGTGGGCAGCCTGCCCAAGCCGGACTACCTGCTGGCCGCGCGGGGCAGGCAGGCGCGAGGCGAGATCTCGGCCGCCGACCTCGACCAGCTGAGCCGCAAGGCGACCCAGGAGTGGATCTCGTTCCAGGAGGAGATCGGCGTCGACGTGCTGGTCGACGGCGAGATGTACCGCGGGGACATGGTGGCCTACTTCGCCGAGAACCTGGAGGGGATGGCCCTGTCCGGCCTGGTTCGCTCCTACGGCAACCGCTACTACAAGAAGCCGGTGGCGGTCGGCTCCATCCGCCGGCCGCGGCCGATCACCGTCGCCTGGTGGGAGTTCGCGCAGGGCCTCACCGACCGCCCCGTCAAGGGCATGCTGACCGGTCCCTACACGCTCTGCGACTGGTCGTTCGACGACCACTACGGCAGCCGCCGGGAGCTGGTGCTGGCCTTCGCGAAGGTGGTCCGCCAGGAGGCGCACGACCTTGAGCGGGCGGGGGCGCAGTACATCCAGATCGACGAGCCGGCGGTGTCCACCCGGCTGGACGAGCTCGACCTCGCGATCGAGGCCATGGGGGTGGTGACCGAGGGCCTGAAGGCGCACACCATCACCCACATGTGCTACGGCCGCTTCGAAGAGGTCTACCCGCAGCTCCTGGAGATCCCGGTCGATCAGATCGACCTCGAGATGGCCAACAGCGGCCTGGAGCTGCTGGAGCGCTTCCGCGAGCATCCCTTCACGAAGGCGATCGGATTCGGGGTGGTGGACGTGCACAGCCACCGGATCGAGAGCGTGGAGGAGGTCAAGGGGAACATCTACCGCGCGCTCGAGTACCTGAGCCCGAACCAGGTCTACGTCGACCCCGACTGCGGCCTCAAGACGCGGACGGTGGAGGAGGCGCGCGCGAAGCTGCGGGTGATCCAGCAGGCCCGCAACGAGGTGCGGGCGGAGCTGGCGGCGGGCAAGGTCGCGGTCCGGGCCTAGACAGCCCTCCGGAGGATCACCAGGCCGGGCAGCCGCCGGTAGCCGAGCCACTGGTTGACCGCCAGCATGGGCGCGTTGAGCGAGTGGTTGTAGGTCCGCATCCTGCTCGCGCCCGCCGCCCGGGCGCGCTCGATCCCGGCTACCTTCAGGGCCTTCGCCAGGCCGCGGCCGCGGTGCTCGGGATCCACGCCTGTGAACGCGTTGAAGACCTCGTCGTCGCGCCTCCGGTGCACGGCCAGGCCGACCCAGCGCTCGCCGTCCAGCGCCACCAGCTGGCTCTCGGCCGGAGAGTCGGGGTCGCCGACGAACTGGCGTTCGAAATCCTCCCAGCTGGGAGCCGGCACCTGATCGGGCGCCATCACGATCAGCCGCGCATACAGCTCGTGCAGCTGCCGCCAGGCGTCCGGACCAAGCTCGGTCAAGGTCAGGATCCGGATTCCGGCGGGCGGCTGGGCAGCCTGCTGGAAGCCTTCAAGCTCCAGGACCGACTCGAAGCGGACATCGTGCTCCCGGAAGCCGAGGCGGTCGGCGAAGGCCCGCGAGCCGAGGTCGCCCTCCCTGACCCAGCCCTCGACGCCCTCACGAACGTGCCGGCGGACGGGCTCTTCCAGGGCTGCCGCCAGCGCGCGCCCGTAGCCGCGTCTGCGCAGGGCGCGGTCGACCTTGACCAGGACATTCAGCCAGCCGGGCTGGACGTAGGGACCGCCCAGCAGCTGGGCAGAGCCGGCCAGCCGGCCGCCCACCTCCCCGACCAGCCGCACGCCCACCCAGGCTGGATCGCGGCGGGACCAGCCGTGCCTGTAGGTGTCCGGGCTGACCTGGGCGTCTTCGTCCTGGTTGCGGAGGGCGACCCAGGCCTCGAGGTCTGGCTCCTGGAAAGGCCGGATGGTCAGATCCCCCACGCGCGGATGGTGCCAGAATTGAGCCGTGACCGAGCCGGCGCCGCCTGGCCCGCCCGCCGAGACCGGTGAGCCGCCGCCCTGGGGCCGGCGCCGCTACCGGGGCGACTACGCCTTCTGGTGGGGCGGCGGCAGCTGGGGCGTGTTCTGGGGCGTCGCCCTGGTCATCGTCGGCGCCCTCTTCCTGCTCAAGAACGTCGGGCTGCTGCCCTTCATCGGCTGGGAAGTGATCTGGCCCATCCTGCTGATCGCGCTCGGCGTCTTCTTCATCGTCCGCCGGCTGCGCTGACCGTGTTCCGGTGGCGCGGGATCTTCTGGCCGCTGATCCTGATCGCGGTCGGGGCCGTGTTTCTGCTCGCCAACCTGGGCCTGCTGCAGCCGGAGCAGCTGTTCCGGCTGCTCGACCTCTGGCCGCTGCTCCTGATCATGCTCGGCCTGGAGCTGATCGCCTGGCGGGTGCTGCCGCCCCGGGCGGCGGCCGCCGCCGGGGCGGTCGTGCTGGTGCTGGCGGTGGCGGGCGGCCTGGCCTACGCGGCCTACGGCCCCCGGGTGGACCTGGGCGGCCAGACCGCCGACGTCGCGCAGCCAGCCCAGGGCCTGGATTCGGCGACCCTCCGGCTGGACCTGGGGGCGGCCAACGTCGAGGTGCACGGGGGGTCCACCGGCGGCGACCTCTTCCGCGCCCACCTCGAGTATTCCGGCCGCCAGCCGTCGGTCAGGCTGGACCGGGCGAGCGGTACGGTCAGCATCGAGGAGAGCGGGAACGGCTTTCCGATCGGCCGCCGGCTGGTCGTCGGGGTGACGCTGAGCAACGAGGTGCGCTGGTCGGTCTCGGTCAACGCAGGCGCCTCGCGGGAGACCTACGACTTCAGCCAGGTCAGCCTGACCCGGTACCAGGGGAACGGCGGCGCCAGCCGGCTGGACCTGACCCTGCCCAGCCCCCGGGGAACGGTGCCGATCAGCGTCAACGGCGGCGCCCTGACCCTGAACCTGCACCGCCCGCCGGGGTCGCATGCCCGGGTCCGGATCAGCGGTGGAGCCAGCACCCTCTACGCCGACGGCAGCCGGCGCTCTAGCCTGGGCTCGGACCTGAGCTGGCAGACCGACGGCTATGACTCGGCCGGCGACCGCTTCGACATCGAGGTCAGCGGCGGCGCCAGCACGGTCCGCCTCGACACCCGTTAGCCCTCCCCGCGAGCGGGGAGGGTAGGGAGGGGCCGTGGGTGCACGGCGGGTCGTAGGCTGGGAGCGGGCGACCCGACCCTCATACTGGTAGCCGCTCGCCATGCGGGCCCTGATCTCGCTGGTCCTGGCTCTGGTGATCGCCGGTTGCGCCGGCGGCCCCGCGCATTACCAACCGAACGAGCCTCGCTACACGGTGATCACGGACCTCGACGCCAAGGATGGAGTGGTGCACGCCTGCCACGGCCACTTGCTGTCTCTGCCCTCGCCCTTCTGCGAGGGCATTGAGGTCCGGG
>DATGVT010000389.1:0-1522 GCA_035300005.1 Candidatus Acidiferrales bacterium | reverse complement strand
GGGCGCGCATCAGGCGCTGATGGCCGGTCTCCCGGAACGGCTCCAGGCGAACCGATTCCTCCGCCACCTGGCGGGCCAGGGCGGGCTCGCGGTTCCAGAGGTGGACGTCGATCAGGCAGTCCAGCGCGCGCAGGAGGTGGGCGCGGAGCTGCTCGCGGCGCGCCTCCACCCAGGCGCCCTCGGCACCCGCCAGGAACGGCCGCCGGAGGATGGTGCCCGCCACCACCGCCGGCCCGTAGGCGCGCTCGGGAGCGCCGGCCCGCAGGGCGGCCTCCGCCTCATGGACCGCCTCCAGGGCGGCCTCCGTGTCCACCCAGGCGCCGGGCGGGAGCCGGAGCTGGTAGCAGCCGAAGGCGGAGCGGATGCCGGCCGCCGGCTCGGCTCGGCTGAGCAGGCCGCGCAGCTTGCTGACCAGCGAGCTCAGGGCCACCGCCCAGGCCGGAGGCAGCCGCGCGGGCCAGAGCAGCTCCGCCAGCTCGTCGCGAGCGACCGCCCGCCGGCGCTCGGCGACCAGGAAGACGAAGGCGAGCCGCCCCTGGCGCCGCGGCAGCTGCGCCTGGGCGATCAGCCGCGCGCCGCTCTCCAGGCAGACGTCCCCCGTCAGGTAGACCCGCATCGTGGGCGCCAAGGTTTCGCCAAGAAAGGCTACTTAGTATCCGGCGCTGAGATGGCAGTGACGATCACGATCCGAGCCCGGCTGAAGAGCGACCCCCAGGAGATCCGGAAGATCCACGACCAGGTGACGGCCGCCACCAAGGAGATGGCCAGGGCGGCGGGTGACCTCACCCACCACGTCTACCTGTCGCCCCAGGACCCGCACGCGTTCCTCGGCATCGACACCTGGCAGAGCGCCGAGCAGGCGCAGAAGTTCGCGTCCGACCCTAAGATCCAGGAGTTCTTCGGCCAGATGTTCGCGGGCGAGCCGGAGGTCATGGTCTGGACCGACTCCGGCTGGAACCAGTGGTAAGTCTCCCTCCCCGGGTAGGGAGGGGCCGAGCCTCGTCCCTCCCCGCTTGCGGGGAGGGTAGGGAGGGGCCGAGCCTCGTTCCTCCCCGCTCGCGGGGACCGGCGCCGGTTTAGCCGCCCGCCGGGGCCGGGGGTAGGGAGGGGACGAATGGTGGGCACGTTCGGCCTGTAAATCGAGTTCAAATCATCCCAATTTCCTGCTACAATCGAACAGATGTTTGAGCAGGCTGTGGAGCACTTCGAGAAGGGCCTGGCGCTGCTCCAGCCGGTGGACCTGGACACCCTGCGGCCCACCGACATCGGCGAGCGCATCAAGGCCATCCATAGGGTCGGCGACCGGCTCCAGGCGGAGGGTGCACGCTGGGTCGAGGTCTTCGACCGCGAGCGCGGCTTCGGGCCCAGCGGGCACACGTCGTCGGTGAGCTGGATGCGGAACGAGTGCAGGATGTCCGGCTTCGCGGCCGACCGGCAGGTGAAGCTGGCCCGCCAGCTGCCCGAGCTGGAGTCGACCTCGAAGGCGCTGGCGGCGGGTGAGATCGGGATCGAGCACGCGCTG
>DATGVT010000388.1:0-1627 GCA_035300005.1 Candidatus Acidiferrales bacterium | reverse complement strand
GCCATCATCACCCGGGTCACCGACAAGGAGGGCTGGCGCAACGTCGCCCGCCTGCGGGCGAAGTTCGGCGGCCGGCTCAAGGCCTTCTACCACGTCAAGGACCCCCTCGAGCCGGGGATCGTGATCGGCAAGTCGGCGGCCATGAACTACGGCGCCCGCTGGATGGTGACCCAGCTCGCGAACGAGGGCTACGACCTCGACCGCGTGCTGCTGACCGACCTCGACTCCGACTACCGCGTGCACCGAAAGTTCTTCGCCTGGCTCTCCTGGCACCACGCCCGCGAGCCGCTGCGGGACTCCGTGATCTGGCAGCCGGTCCCGCTCTTCCACAACAACATCTGGCAGGTGCCGACCGCGGTCCGGGTGATGTCCGGCAGCACCAGCCAGTGGCAGATGTACCTCCACTCGCGGCCCCACCGCCTGGTCGCCTTCTCCAGCTACACCTGCAGCCTGCGCTTCGCGCACGAAGTCGGGTACTGGGACAAGGACGTCATCCCCGAGGACTCGCGCTTCTACTGGAAGGCGTTCTTCCGCTTCGGCAGCCGCTTCTCAGTCCGCTCCTGCTACCTGCCCATCTACGGGGACTCGCCGCGGGCGCGGGACTACGCGGCCACCCACGTCAGCCAGTACAACCAGATCAAGCGCTGGGCCTGGGGCATCACGGACGTCCCCTACGTCCTGGAGCGGCTGTTCAAGCATCCCGAGATCCCGCTCCGGCTCCGGCTGCTGCGCTTTTCGAACCTGTTCCTCAACCACCTGAACTGGATCTTCCTGCCCGTGCTCCTGATGTTCGGGGCCTCGATGCCGGTCTGGGCCAGCGTCGACTTCTCCCTCACCGACCTGGGTCAGGACCTCTGGCGCTACTCGAGCGGGATCCTGAGCTTGACCCTGGCCACGGTCGTGTTCCTGATCCTTCTCGAGCACCTGATGCTGCCGCCGAAGCCGGCGGGCTGGCCGGTGTGGCGGCGGGGGTTCGTGTACCTGCAGTACTTCAGCTACCCGGTGGTCGCGCTGATGCTCTCGGTGCTGCCTGCTCTCGAGGCGCACACGCGCCTGCTGCTCGGTAAGTACCTGGAATACCGGGTCACGGAGAAAGGCTGAGGCTCGGCCCCTCCCTACCCTCCCTGTGAGACTTGAGGGGCGCCAGTGACCCGACTGCGTGGCTCTTACCCTCCCGGGCGCCGCGGCAGCGGCTGCCTTGCGTTGGACTTGCCCGCAGGAGGGTCAGTGGTGCCGGCCGGACACACCCCGTTGGCCTGATCAGAAGCTCGCCCGCCGAAAGGCGTGGCTCCTCACAGTGATGCCACTCGGTGTTCATCAAGCCACGACCGGCACCCAACTGGACGCTACCACCAGGAGGTGTCTAGTGGAGGCGAACGGTGCCAGGGTGATCGGGGTCGACACTCACAAAGACAGCCACAGCGCGGCCATGCTGGACCAACTGGGCGCCGTCCAGGCGGCGGTCGATGTGGCCGCCAACCGGGGAGGTTACCGAAGGCTGCTGAACTGGGCCCGGGCCAAGAGCGGGGAGCGGATCTGGGTGGTGGAGGGGACTGGCAGCTACGGGGCTGGACTGGCGGGCTTCTTGAGCCAGCGAGGCGAGGTCGTCTATGAAGGTGACCGGCCG
>DATGVT010000387.1:0-2476 GCA_035300005.1 Candidatus Acidiferrales bacterium | reverse complement strand
AGCGGGTTCCGCGCCGGCTCCGGCGCCGGGGTCGCCGCCCGCCGGGGCGGGTCCCTCGACCTCGATCTGCGCCAGCTCGACGCCGATCGCAACCGTCTGCCCCTCGGAGACGGAGATCTTGACCAGCCGCCCCTCAAAGGGGGAGGGGATCTCGGCGTTGACCTTGTCCGTGACCACCTCGACCAGCGGCTCGTCGCGCTTGACGAAGTCGCCCTCCTTCTTCAGCCAGTGGTCGACCGTCCCTTCGGTCACCGACTCGCCTAGCTGGGGCATCTTGATCGGGGCTAAGCCCATGCGCGTCCTCCTCGCCGGTCAGGGCGGATAAGGCGACGGGCAGAATCGAACTGCCGATCGAGCTTTTGCAGAGCTCTGCCTTACCACTTGGCTACGTCGCCCCGCCAGATTCCGATTCTACCCGGGGGCGGGATGATACCCGGCAGGCCTTAACCTCTGTGGCCCGTGGACACGGAGGCAGTTCGGGAGGCGCTGGCCCGCCACCCGGCGGGCGTCGTCGTCGTCAGCACGCGGGTGGCGGACGGGTATCGGGGCCTGACCGTGACCAGCTTCGCCTCCGTCTCGCTCGACCCGCCCCTGGTGCTGGTCTGCCTGGACCGGCTGGCGCAGAGCCGCGAGGCGGTCCTGGAGGCGGGCGCCTTCAACGTCAGCGTGCTGCGGCGCAACCAGGAGTTCATCGCCGACCGCTTCGCCGGCCGGGCCCCGCTGGCCGGGCCCCGCTGGCGCGAGATACCGCACCGGCTGGGCGCCAACGGCATCCCCATCGTCGAGGGCTGCGTGGCCTGGCTGGAGTGCCGCCTGGCAGAGGTTCACGAGGCTGGTGACCACGACGTCGCGCTGGGAGCGGTGGAGGGCGGCGGCAGCGCGCCCGGCGACCCGCTCGTCTACTGGGACCGCGCCTTCTGGCGCCTTCAGTAAGGCAGCTCATCCTCGTCCATCCCGAAGTGGTGCCCGACCTCGTGCAGGATGGTGCGCCGGACCTCCTCCACCAGCTCGTCCCAGGTGCCCGCGTGCTCCTCGTGCGGGCGCTTGTAGAGGGTGATCCGCTCCGGTAGCCCCTCGCCGGCGAACAGCGCGCCGCCTCCCTCGTAGAGGCCGAGGAGGCCTTCGCGTGAGCTCTCTTCGACCACGAAGACCGTGTTCTGCAGGTAGGGTTGAAAGGGCCCCGGGATGGAGTCAATGGCTTCCCGGCAGGCCGCCTCGAACCGTTTCATGCTGACCCGCATGGCAGCCAATGATGGGAGAAGCCGATGAAGAAGGTGACCGTGGTGGGGGCGGGGACGATGGGCTCCCAGATCGCACTGCAGGCCGCTTTCTCCGGACGCTATCGGGTGGCGCTGGTCGACGCCGCGCCGGGGCAGCTGGAGAAGGCGCGTGTGCAGAACCAGAAGCTGGTCGCCCGCCAGGTCGAGAAGGGGCGCTTTGACGCCGCCGAGGGCGAGCGGGTGCTGGCGCGGATCGAGGACAGCCGGGACCTGGAGGCGGCTCTGGAGGGCAGCGAGCTGGTGATCGAGGCCGTCTTCGAGGATTTCGAGGTCAAGCAGAAGGTGTTCCAGGAGCTGGGCCGGCTGGCGCCGCCGGGCGCGGTCCTGGCCAGCAATTCCAGCACCATTGCCATCTCCCGCCTGGCCCCCGCGACCGGCCGCGCCCAGAGCTGCTGCAACCTGCACTTCTTCCACCCGGTCACCGTCATGCAGCTCTGCGAGGTGGTCCGCGGCCCGGAGACGGCGGACGACACCATCGAGCGCGCGGTCGAGTTCGTGCGCGGCATCGACCGGGTGCCGGTGGTGCTGCGGAAGGAGGTCTGGGGCTTCATCGTGAACCGGATCCTGTTCGCCGCCTCGGAGGAGGCCCTGCGGCTGCTGGAGGGCGGCTACACCAGCGCCGAGGACATCGACCTGGCCGTGAAGAAGGGCCTCAACTGGCCGCTGGGTCCCTTCGAGCTGCTGGACTTCAGCGGGCTGGACATCTTCTACGGCGCCATGCTCGACCGCCAGCGCCAGGGCGACGGCCCGGAGCCGCCGGCCCTGCTCAAGCGGAAGGTGGAGGCGGGGGAGC
Organism: Candidatus Acidiferrales bacterium; assembly: GCA_035300005.1. Taxonomy (GTDB): domain Bacteria; phylum Chloroflexota; class Dormibacteria; order Dormibacterales; family Dormibacteraceae; genus DATGVT01. The sequence goes on along the minus strand of DATGVT010000387.1, from coordinate 403 downwards.
TGGGCCGGAAGACGGGGAAGGGGTTCTTCGACTACTCGAAGCGATGATGTGCGGGTGCTCGGATTCGAACCGAGACGCCGGGTTTCATTCCGGCCCGGGTTTTTAAGACCCGTGCGGCTGCCGATTACGCCACACCCGCACCTAGCCTCGGCGCTGGACGGAGCCGATGTGCGCCAGCGTACGCTGAAGGCATAGTCCGACCAAGTTCGCCATCGCTGCCCGACCGGGCCTGGATCCCGGCCGCGTTCCTGGCGCTGGCCGCCTTGGTGTCGGGCCTGCGCCTGCTGTTCTTCCAGGCCGACAGCGGATTGATGTACGACGCCCATGTCTACCAGCGCGGGGCGCAGGCCATCCTCCATGGGCAGCAGCTGTACGGAAACCTCTACGGCGGCCGGCCCGGTGC
>DATGVT010000386.1:0-1639 GCA_035300005.1 Candidatus Acidiferrales bacterium | reverse complement strand
ACGCCCTGCCCGCCTCCTTCCGGGTGAAGCTGCACGACCCGAGCAAGGTCGATTCCGTGCGCAGCCAGCTCGTCGGCAGGGCCGGCATCGACTCCGTCACCTACGGTGGTGACGCGGTCAAGAAGCTGCTCCGGATCAACGCCCTGCTCCGCACCATCAGCCTCGTCATGACCATCCTGCTGCTGACCGCGGCGACCGTCCTCATCGCCAACACCATCCGGCTCGCCATCTACGCCCGTCGCCGGGAGATCGGCGTCATGAAGCTCGTGGGGGCCACGAACTGGTTCATCCGCGTGCCGTTCATCTTCGAGGGCGTGGTCGAGGCGGTCGCCGGGGCGATGGTGGCCGCAGGCGTGATCTGGCTTGCCAAGATGCTCTGGCTGGACCGCCTGAGCAGCTTCCTGGCGTTCCTGCCGATCGGGGTCACCACGGCGACGGTCGCCAAGATGTTCCTCGTGCTGGTCCTGGTGGGCATGTCCGTCGGTGCCCTCGGGTCCACGCTGGCGCTGCGCCGCTTCCTCGAAGTTTAGGGCGGCTCGCCGACCCGGACGGTTGACCCGAGTTCCACCCCCGTAATTCCAAATCGATAATTAACAGGCTGTAATTCGCTCCTAATTACGGACCTGTAATTCGGGAGGGAATTCCCACACTCGTTGGTGCCTGAGTTATTGTTTGTATCACTCAGGCAATGAGCGTTCATTTGAGTCGTCTATTGAGGTTGGGCGCCGCGGGCTGCGCTCTGCTCCTCCTCGGGCCGGCGCAGGGCCAGGCGGCGGGCCGGAGCGCCGCAACCGGCGGGTCCGCCCCGCCCACCGTGACCGGTACGGGTCCCCAGACCGCCGACCAGATGGCCGCCCTCTGGGACCAGTTCCGTACCGCCCAGCTCAAGGCCACGCAGCTGAGCGCCCAGGCTGCCCAGTTGAAGTCCCAGATCGCGGCCGAGACTGCCAAGCGGGCGCAGCTCCAGAGCCAGATCGCGGCCTACAACACCCAGATCAAGGAGGCGGAGGCGCGGCGGGCGGCCGATGCCGAGCAGTTGAGCGCCACCGACCAGCAGCTGGTCGGGCTGGAGTCGAGCATCGGGGACACGACGTCCAAGGCCGCCGACCTGAAGAGCCAGGTGCAGGCCCGCACGATCGACATGTACAAGCAGGGTCCGGCGTCCTACCTGGGGATGCTCCTGTCCGCCCACAGCTTCCGGGACTTCCTGTCCCGGCTGCATTTTGTCGGCAACGTCGTCGGGACCGATCGGTCCAAGCTCACCGCCCTCAACCAGCTGAACACGCAACTCGGCCAGCAGAAGGGTGAGGCGACCCTGCGCCGGGCGGACATCGCGGCCGCGAAGGCCGCCGTCGAGGCGGACACCGTGAAGATCACCGGCCTGCGGGCGAACGTCACGCAGGCGAGCCAGGCCCTGGCGGCCGCCGTCGCCGAGGACCAGATGGCCGTCGCCGAGGTGCAGCGACTCCTGAAGGAGGTGGAGGCCCAGAAAGCCACCTACGTGCAGGCGATGGCCACCCTCGCGGGTGAGTCGTCGAGCATCACGACGATGCTGCGGGCCCGCCAGATCAGCCAGAGCTTCGCCTGGGGAGGCCGCAAGGTCCTGTGGCCGGTCACCGGGCCGATCTCGTCGCCCTTC
>DATGVT010000385.1:0-3213 GCA_035300005.1 Candidatus Acidiferrales bacterium | reverse complement strand
GAGGGCGAAGCTCCACCACTCACTTGATCGGATGATCAGGGCCAGCACGGCTGCGTCCCTTGTCGCCTCCACCACTCCTTCGGAGTCCGAGCGCCGTATCGCTACCGCGGTTGCAGCCGCCGCAAGCATCGCGATGGCCGCCTGGAGGGGCTCCGGCCCGACCAGGTAGAGGGGGAAGGCGACCAGCGCCATCAGGCCCAGCGCGGCGGCGCCGGCCGCGTTCCTGGCCGAGACGGCCGGCCAGGGCCATCTCAGGCGAACCGGTCGCTCGGCCAGCAGGGCCAGGAGGGCGGCTCCCAGCTCCAGCGTCTTGGTGATCAGGCCGATCGCGTCAACCGGCTCAGGTTGGCTCTGGAACGGAGGCGCCACGATCCGCGTGACCGCATAGATCAGGAGGAGCAACAGCGCGAGCCCAGCGACCAGGGTGGTGAGGACTGAAGACGGGCGGGCGAGAAGCCCTGCTGCCAGCAGCAGTTCCGCGATGCCGGCGGCGATGAAGAAAAAGCCGGCGTAGGTGCTCTCGCCGAAGTGGTCGGGGACGAGCAGGAGGTGCAGAACGCCGGCTGAGCCGAAGGCGACCGCAGCGCCCGCCCTGAGCTGGGCCGCGCGACTGGCGGAAGGCTGCTGGCTCAGCCAGGCGCCGGCCAGGAACAGAACCAGAATCGCCACCGGACCGAAGCGCACGACGTTGCCCACGCCTTCCAGGTGCGCGTGTCCGGCCAACAGCACCGGACAGCCTCAGCCTGACGAGTAGCGGACGACCGCCTGCTCGACCTGATCGAAGGGGACGTGCATCTCGAGCGAGACCCGCCGGAAGCGAACGATGCCCTGGCGGTCGATTAGCCAGAAGGAATGGGTGGAGAAGGGACCCATGCTGCCGGGCAGGTCGTAGATGCCGAAGGAGCGGGCCACGCCAGTCCCCGTGTCAGAGGCGATGGGGACGTCGACGCCGAGCCGCTGTGCCATCTGGCGGGAGGTGCTCAGGTCCTGGATCGACGCCGCGAAGACCTCCGTGCCCTCGGAGTTGAACTTCGCCTTTCCTTTCTGCAGCTCCACGAGCTGCGACTCACAGGGCGCTCAACCGGCGTGCTCGTAGAAGTAGATGAGGACGTTGGTCTTGCCCCGGTAGTCAGCCAGGTTGAAGGTGCCACCATTTGTGGTCGGCAGAACGACAGGTGGTGCCGCCACTCCTTCCGGCAGTGGGGAGCTCCGGGGGACGCCGGCCACGCCGGAGCCTGCCTGGCGCTCCGGGGAGTAGCTGGCGGTGCGAACCACCGCGATCACGACGATGAGCACGGCGATCACCACCAGGCCCAGCCCGAGGGGCGACGCCAGCGCAGCGTGCCACCAGGCCCGCCTGGCCACTCGTCCCCTGGTTCGCGGGCCGCGCTGCTTCGGTTGAGCCATGACAGCCGAGCTACTACATTAGCGTAGTAGCGGGTGGGGCCTGCCGGAAGTGGAGCCTAGGTCTCGCGATGCGGTTCGAAGGGAGTGTCGCCTTCCTCTCCCGTCGCGACGACTCCAGCCGGTTGCCGGGGCCGGGTGACCGCGGCACGCAGCTCGGCGACCTGGCTCTCCAGCTCTGCCACCCTGGGGTCCGGCTGCTTGCCGTGATCCATGCCCCGCATCATCACCCACATCATCGCGCCCATCGCGATTGGGCAGGCGAGGATCAGCAGGTAGGGCAGGTACTGGCTCATCCCGGTCTTGGCGGACTACTAAGGCTGGCTAGTAGCACCTGCCGATAGTACCACTCAGACCGGTGGCCAGCGGGCCTGGGCGTACCAGCTGAGCACCGGCGCGACGAGCGGAAGCCAGCGATCGGTGACAAGGAGCACGCCCATACCCACCAGGAGGACGCCGGCCGCGGCCTGCACGACCGCCGGCCCGCGTCCGGCCGCGCGCAGCCAAGCGTGCACTCTCGGCACCGAGAGGCTCAGAGCGACAAAGGGGACGGCGAGCCCGAGGCTGTAGGCGGCCAGCAGCGCCACGCCCTGGCTGAGCGCCGCGGTGCTGCCGGCCAGGGTCAGGATGGCACCCAGAACCGGCCCGATGCAGGGCGTCCAGGTGATCGCAAAGGCGGCCCCCAGCAGCGGAGCCGTCCAGAGCTTCCCGCCGCCGAACCAACGGCTCCAGTCCCCGCCGCGGCTCAGGAGGCCGATCCGGCCCTCCAGCAGCAGCAGCAGGCCCATCACCGCGATGAAGACCCCCGCGATGTGAGCCAGCGGCAGCCGATAGGTCAGCAGCAGGGCCCCCACCACGGAGGCGGTGGCTCCAAGAGATATGAAGACGACCGAGAAACCGGCCACGAAGAGAAGGGCGGCGGCCAGAGTCCGGCCGCGATTTTTCTCGAGCTGTCCTGAAGACATGCCGGTCAGGTAGCCGAGGTAGCCTGGAAGCAGGGGCAGGCAGCACGGCGAGGTGATCGAGATGACACCCGCTCCGAACGCGACGGCGAGGTTGACCAGGTTCACCGCGGCTTCCATCCTAGCTCGCGTACTATCGCCATGTAGTAATGCGGCTGCGGGTGATCGCCTGGCTGGCGGGAAGCGGCCTGGCCGGCGTGCTGCTGGCCTCGCTCGGTTGGGGCCTCGTCCATCCTGCTGACCGATCCCCGAACACCCTGGCCGGCAAGGCGGCGCCCGACCTGACGATTGCGACCCTCGATGGGCGCCAGCTGAGGCTGGCCAGCTTCCGGGGGACGCCGCTGGTGGTCAACTTCTGGGCGTCCTGGTGCGTCCCCTGCAAGCAGGAGGCGCCGCTTCTCAACCAGGCGGCCCGTAAGTTCGAAGGCCGGGTGCAGTTCGTGGGGGTCGACATCCAGGACACCGATTCCGCCGCGCGCGCCTACCAGGGGGAGGTTCAGAGTCCGTATCCGGTGGGTCCCGCGACTCAGGGCAGCTACCACGACTGGGGCGTTACCGCCCCGCCGGAGACCTTCTTCGTAGACCGGCGGGGTGTAGTCATCTCCAGGATCCTGGGACCTGTGGACGGCAAGCGGCTCGAGTTCTACATCAGCCAGCTGGGACCATGAACTCCTGGCCACGATGGCTGCAAGTCGCCGCGTTGGCCGTCGCCGTCATGGCCGCTGCCGTCTTTGGCGCGAGGCTTCTTCTCACGCCCGTCCAGGGCGAGGTGCTGGTCCTGGCCAGCGCCCGGCAATCGGACCACCTGCCGGCCTCCAGGCTCGAGCTGCACTCCTCTGCGGGCTGG
>DATGVT010000384.1:0-2694 GCA_035300005.1 Candidatus Acidiferrales bacterium | reverse complement strand
CCCTGTCCTTCCGCATGCTCGGCTGCGACCTGCACTGCCCTTACTGCCAGAACTGGCTTACATCGCAAGCGCTGCGTGACGAAGAGGCGCTGATACAGCCGCGCCGTGTCTCCGCCGCGCGTCTGGCCGACCTGGCCCTGGAGACCGGCGCCGAGGTCATCGCCAGCTCCTACAACGAGCCGCTGATCACCAGCGAGTGGGCGGCTGCGGTCATGCGCGAGGGCCGCCGGCGCGGGCTGATGACCGCCTACGTCTCCAACGGCAACGCCACGCCCGAGGTCCTCGGCTTCCTGCGGCCGCTGGTCGAGTGCTACAAGGTCGACCTGAAAGCGATGAGCCAGGCCAACTACCGGGAGCTGGGGGCCCGCCTGGAAACCGTGCTGGACACCATCCGCGGTCTCAAGCGGCGCGGCTTCTGGGTCGAGATCGTCACGCTCCTGATCGGCGGCTACAACGACTCCGATGCCGAATTGCGCGATGCCGCGCGTTTCCTGTCTGAGCTCGATCCCTTGCTGCCCTGGCACTTCACCGCCTTCCACCCCGACTACCGGATGACGGACCGCGACCAGACCACCGCCCGCCAGCTGATCCGGGCGGCCGAGATCGGCGAGGAGGAGGGCCTCCGCTACGTCTACTGCGGCAACCAGCCGGGGCGGGTCGGCCGCTACGAGGACACCCGCTGCCACGGCTGCGGCGCCACCCTCATCCGGCGCCACGGCTACCAGATCCTGGAGGATCGCCTCACGCCGACCGCCGGCCGCTGCCCGGCGTGCGCCACCGAGATACCCGGGCGCTGGCGGCGGCCGGAGCCGGTCGCTTGCTAGTCGGGGGAGCGATCCTGCCCCATCCCCCGATCATCCTGCCCGCCTACGCGGCCGACCGGGGCGCGGAGGTGGACCAGACCATCGCCGCCGTGCAGGCCGCCTGCCGCTGGCTGGCCGACGAGCTGCGGCCAGACCGATTCGTGATCGCCTCCCCGCACGAGGGCCACGGCTTCACGGTGCCGCTCCATTTCATCCGCGAGGCCTTCGCCGAGCTGCCTCCCCACCGGAGACTGCTGACGGCGGAACCGTCCTACGCCGCCTACCTGAAGCTGGGCGAGGAGCTGCGGGCGGAGGAAACGCCGACCCTCGAGCGGGTGGCGGTGATCGCCTCCGGCGACTGCTCACACCGCCTGAAGCAGGACGGCCCCTACGGCTTCCACCCCAACGGGCCGAAGCTGGACGAGGCCATCCTGGCGGGCGTCCAGCGGGGGTCGGCCCAGGCCCTGCTCGAGATCCCGCCCGACCTGGTGCGGGACGGGGCGGAGTGCGGGCTGGGCTCCTTCATCTTCGCACTCACCGCGACCCAGCCGAGCGCCGCCGAGATCCTCTCCTACCAGGCGCCCTACGGAGTGGGCTACCTGGTGGCGGCGTTCCAGGCCGGCGCCGCGGGGTCGCCCCCTCCCGCGGAAGCTCCGCCCCAGCCACCGACCTGAGCATGTCCGTCAGGGCTCGACACCAGGCTTAATTGGCGGCGGGGAGCGCGGCCGCCGAGTGGGTGGCCACCCGCTGGAGCCGATCCCGGATGGCGCGCCTCGCCCTTTCAAAGGCAAGGCTGCCACCGTCGATCCCGTGCAGGCCGTTGGCCCCGCTGAGCAGGCTGCCCAGCTCCCACGCCAGCTGCTCGGGATCGACGCCGGGGTCGACCTCACCCGCGGCCTGGGCCTCGCGGGCGGCGCGGGCCAGGCTGCCGGCCCAGTAGCGAACCTTTTCGACGACCGCCTCCCGCACCGGGCCAGGCCGGTGGTCGAACTCGGCCGCAGCGGCCTCGAAGAAGCAGCCGCCCAGGAAAACCTTCCGCTCCTGGTAGGAGAGATGAGCGTTGCAGAGCGCCCACAGCCGGCCGAGGCCGGTGGGCACGCTCAGGCCGGGTTTGAGGACCTCGTGGGTGAAGATCCGCGCCGCCTCCTCCACGGTCGCCAGCTGGAGCTCCTCCTTGGACCCGAAGTGGGCGAAGAGTCCGCTCTTGCTGATGCCCAGGTCGCCGGCCAGCCGCTGCAGGGACACCTCCTCCAGCCCCCCGGCCGACGCCAGCTGCGCCGCGCGCCTCAGGATCGACTGCCGGGTGCGGTCCCCGCGCAGGCGCCGCCGGTCGGTGCTCGCGACCTCTATCGCCACTGAGGCATATATTAGCACGACCGGTCGGTCTCTCTTGACTTTATACGACCGATCGTGCTATTTGTTGGGGCATGGTAGCCGTGGAGGCGGTGGCGGAGGCTCCGGTCCGGCTGGCCCAGCTGGAACCGGGCGACGGGGAAGCGCTCCGGCGCTTCTTCTACCGGCTGTCCCCGGAAACGCTGTACCGCCGGTTTCTCAGCCCCATCAGCCGTCCCGAGCAGGCGCGGCCGGCCCAGCTGCTCGACCTCGACCATCGGGACCGGGAGGCACTGGTGGGGCTGGTCGAGGGAGAGATCGTGGGCGTCGCCCGCTACTCCCGGCGCCCGGGCACCGACGCCGCCGAGCTGGCGGTGGTGGTGGCGGACGCCTGGCAGCGCCAGGGCATCGCCACCCTGCTCCTGGCGGCTCTGGCCGAGGCTGCAACCGCCGCCGGCGTTCGCGTGTTCACAGTGACGATGCAGGCTGACAACCGCCCGGTGCTGAGCCTCCTCCGCCGGTTCCAACCCGCGCTGCGGCTGGCCCTTTCGCAGGGCGT
>DATGVT010000383.1:0-2644 GCA_035300005.1 Candidatus Acidiferrales bacterium | reverse complement strand
CGGCGGCCAGGCGCCCGGCGGCGTCGAAGCGCCCGTCCACCTCGCGGGGCCGGGGCGCCAGCGCCGGCGGCGCGTGGTCGGCGAGCCGGGCGCGGAGCCCGGCCGCAGCGAGCGCCTCCACCGTGACGCCGACCTCCTCCTCCTCGCCCAGCGAGAAGGGTCGCGGCAGGCGGCGCTCGGCCCGGAAGGCACCCCGCCGCGGCAGCCGGGCGGCGTCCCCCACGGCGGCCAGCACCAGATAGCCGTGGTAGGCGGCGACCAGGCCCCAGAGAAGAGGGCTGAGCGCGGTCAGCATGATCAGGGCGGCACCGCCGGCCAGCGCGACCAGCAATCGCGGCCGCGGCACCAGGCCTCCTAGGAGCCAGTCCGGACGAACGCCGCCGGATCTGCGTCGCCCATGCTCGCCGACTGCCGGGCTCAAGGGGCCCGTCATCGCGTCGTCACGCATCTCAACCGATGCGCTCCTAACGCTGCCACCCTTTCGCCCGGCCTCGGCGGCCTGGCCACCGCAGCTCTCGGCGTCACCGCCCGGCCTGGCTCCATCAGCGCGGCGGCGTGACCCGGGCTGCCACCGCCTCCAGGACGCTGTCCGCGGTCTGGCCGGCCACCTCCGCCTCTGGCCGCAGCACCAAACGATGACGAAGGGCCGGCTGCAGCAGGCCCTTGACGTGGTCGGGGGTGACGAAGTCCATCCCCTCGAAGGCGGCCGCCACCTTGGCCGCCAGCATCAGCAGCACCTCCGCCCGGGTGCTGGCGCCCAGCGCCAGCTCAGGCGCCTGGCGGGTGGCGCGGGCCAGGTCGACGACGTAGCGCCGGATCTTCTCCTCCATGGCCACCCTGGCCACCTCTGCCCGGCAGGCCTCCAGGTCGGCCGCGCCCAGGACCGGCTCCACCCCCGCCTTCTCAGGGTCCCTGAGCTCGATGCCGCTCTCCCAGCGCCGCAGCACCTCCATCTCCTCGTCCTCACCGGGGTAGTCCAGCCGGACCTTGAACAGGAAGCGGTCCTGCTGCGCCTCCGGCAGCGGGTAGGTGCCCTCGTACTCGATCGGGTTCTGGGTGGCCAGGACCAGGAAGGGATCGGGCAGCGGCAGCTGCTGGCCCTCCAGGCTGACGCCGCGCTCCTCCATCGCCTCCAGCAGCGCCGCCTGCACCTTGGCCGGCGCCCGGTTGATCTCGTCCGCCAGCAGGACGTTGGTGAAGACCGGGCCCCGGCGGATGCTGAACTCGCGCTTCTGGAGGTCGTAGACGGAGGTGCCGATGATGTCGGCCGGCATCAGGTCGGGCGTGAACTGGACCCGCCCATAGTGCAGCTTCAGTACCCGAGCGATGCACTTGGCGAGGAGCGTCTTGGCGACCCCGGGCACCCCCTCGATGAGGACGTGCCCCTGGGCCAGCAGCGCGATGGCGCTGAGCCGGAGCGCCTCCGGCTGGCCGACGATCGCCTTGCCGATCTCCGCCGCGAAGCGCTCGTGGAACTGGCTGGGCGTCATTTGACAGAGCGCCTCGGCTGAGCCACCGCATGGAGGCGGCGGGCAGCGCCCAGGAGCTCGGCCTCAGAGGTGGCGGCGGCGGCCGCGGCCTCGGCGGCAGACAGCTCCTGGGCCAGCCCAGGGGCCCGCCGGGCCAGCGCCGGGCCCAGCTCCGCCCCGTGCTCCCGGCCGAGGCCGATCCGCTCGGCCGCCGAGCGACGGGCCGCCCGGGTCAGCGTGTCCAGGACCAGGCGCCGGGCGCCCGCCCGGCGCAGCAGCGAGCCCACCGCCCGCGACCACTCGGCGCTGGAGAGCGGGCGGCCGGGAAGCGGCAGGCGGGGGCCGAAGGCGCGGCCACGCAGCGCCAGGCCGATGAAGAGTGCCGCCGCCGCCCAGGCCAGCCCCGCCCCCCAGGCCGTGCCCAGCCAGGCGGCCGAGCTGGCCGGCGCCAGGCTGAGGCCGTGGTGGTACTCGTCGAAGCGCACCGGCGAGCCGGGCGCCGCCAGCCCGATCAGGTCGGCCGCGAAGCGGCCGTTGTCGGACCGCGGGAGGTAGTAGTTGCAGAGCGGGAGCGGGTCGGCCAGCGCGACCACGCGTCCCCGGCCCAGGCGCTCGACGACCCCCAGCGCCGCCCCCCGCGAGCTCCGGACGGCGACCGCCTGGCCGGGGCCGGCCTGAAAGGGAGCCGTGGCGCCGCCGCCTTCCAGCTCCCGGGCCCCGCGCACCACCGGCAGGACCATCTCGCCCCGGCCGAGGCTGAGGCCGCGGCCGCGCTGGAGGCCGAGCGCGGCGTCCAGGCGCGAGTCTCCGGCCTCGGCGGCGTAGACGAGCATCCCGCCGGCCACCACCCAGTCGCGCAGGGACGCCGCCTCCTCGGAGCTGAAGGGTCGGGTGGGCGTGAACACGAACAGCAGGCCGGACGCCGGCAGCTCGAACCGGTCCGAGAGCTGGCCGCTCGGATGGCCCAGCTCCCGCGCCAGCTGGCGCAGCGCGGAGGTCCCGCTGCGCGCGTCGCTGGAGGAGCTGTGCTCGGGCGAGTCGGGCCGCCCACCCTGGAACGCGGCGACGGCCACCACCAGCGCCAGCAGTCCCAGTCCCACCCAGCCCCGCAGGTTCCTCATGCCGCCCGGCTCCGCTCGCGGTAGGGTTCCGCGGCCAGGGCCGCCCGCCGGTAG
>DATGVT010000382.1:0-15065 GCA_035300005.1 Candidatus Acidiferrales bacterium | reverse complement strand
TATCGCTACACCGAGCCCGCGGCCCAGGACGCCGATGCATTCATCGCCGCCCATCGCAGCCGCGGCCTGACGCTGCGGGTCAAGGGGAGCGACCGGCCGGCCGGCCGAGAGCCGCTCTTCCTGCTGACGGTCATACCCGTGCCCAGCCGCGGCCCGACCACCCCCGACCAGGCCCAGGCCGCCGCCCAGCAGTTCCTGGCCACCCACAGCCTGACCCCGACCTGGAGCTTCCACATCACGGTGGAAGCCGGCTCCAGCGCGTCGGTGGTCCGCTACGAGCGCTTCTTCGACGTCCCCGGCTCCCCCGGCGCGCCGCAGATCGACTCCGGCGGCCAGCGGGCGGGGCTGGAGGTCAGCGTCAGCGCCGGCCAGGTGGCCGAGGTGGCCGGTCCGCTTCCGCTGCAGCTGCAGCGGGCCAGCTACCCGAGCCGCGGCGCGGACTCGCTGCTCCGGGCCGCCCTCAGCCAGCCGGCAGCCGGCGGCTCCACCCTGGGCGCCGTCCCCCGCGTCGTGCTCAACCGCGCGCAGCTCGTCTACGTCGCCGTCCCGGCCGGGGGCTACGGCGTCTACGAGCCGGCCTTCCTCTTCACCGGCACCTTCCAGTTCAGCGGGCAGGCCTACGAGAAGCGAGTCCTGGTGGTCGCGCTCGACGACAGCGAGCTGAGTGGCTGAGCCGGTACCCCGGCCGGCCGTCCGCGTCCTTCTCTTCGATTCCCAGGGCCGCGTCCTCCTGCAGCGGTTCCTGAACCGCCGCCGCGAGTCGATCTGGATCACCCCCGGCGGCGGCCTCCAGCCCGGCGAGAGCGACGAGGAGGGCGCCCGCCGCGAGCTGCGAGAGGAGATCGGGCTGACCTCGTTCAGCCTCGGCTCCTGCGTCTGGGTCCGGGAGCACGTGTTCGAGTGGGACGGCCGCCACTACCGGCAGCAGGAGCGCTACTACCTGGCCGAGGCGGCTCCGTTCGAGGTCGACGAATCGAACCTGGAAGGCGAGGAGCGGGCCATCGTCCAGGAGCACCGCTGGTGGACCGCGGACGACATCGAGGCCGCCGCCGGGGTTCTCTTCGTCCCCCGCCGCCTGGCCCACTGGCTGCGGCGTCTCGCCGCCGAGGTGCCGGCGGAGCCGGTGGATGTGGGGGTCTAGCCGGCCTTGGGTATGTATTAATTGGAAACTCGATGGAAATGACCGGAAGCCGGCTCCGGCTGGCGTTCCTGCTCACGGCCCTGATCCTGGCCGTGGAGGTGCTGTCGGGGTGGGTCGCGGGATCCCTGGCGCTGCTGGCCGACGCGGGCCACGTGCTGACCGATGTGATCGCTCTCGGCCTGGCCTGGTTCGCCGTCGAGCAGGCAAAGCGGCCCTCCGACAGCGCCCGCACCTACGGCTACCACCGGGTCGGGATCCTGGCCGCCATGGTGAACGGGGCCTCGCTGATCGTCATCGTGGCCTGGATCGCCTACGAGGCGGTCGGCCGGCTCCAGCACCCGCGACCCGTCAGCGGGGGCCTGGTGGTGGCGGCGGCGCTGGTCGCGATCGGTCTCAACGCCTTTATCGGATTCAGCCTGCGCGGCAGCCGGAACCTGAACGTGCGGGCGGCCCTTCTCCACGTGCTGGGCGACCTCGCGGCCTCGATCGGGGTGGTGGCGGCCGGCGTCGTCATCCTGCTGACGAACTGGACCTACGCCGACCCCCTGGTCTCGCTCGGCATCGCGGTCCTGGTCGCCTGGGGCGCGCTGCGGCTGGTCGGCCAGACCGTGAACATCCTGCTGGAGGGCACTCCGAGGAGCGTGGACTTGAAGGCCGTGCGTTCAGCCATCGCGGGCACCGCGGGCGTGAGCTCGGTCCACGACCTGCACGTCTGGGCGCTGTCGGCCGAGGAGCTGGCGCTCAGCTGCCACGTGGTGGTGCCGGAGGACGTGCAGCTGGCGGCCGGCGAGCACCTTGTAAGGGACCTGGAGCTGCGCCTGTGCGCCGACTTCGCCATCGCGCATACGACCATCCAGGTGGAGGCCTGCCATCCCTGCCCAGGCGAGGACATGCACACGCCGGGGGCCCATAACCACCCACACGCGGTCCGGCCGGCCTAGCCGCCCTCCTCGCCCTCGCCGGCCTCCAGGCGCTGAATCTCGGCGCGGATCCGCTGGTCTGTGGCTCCCGCCTCGGCCAGCAGCTCAGCCGCCCGGCCGCCGCCCTCCAACACGATCCCCAGGAGCAGATGCTCGGTGCCGACGTAAGCGGCATTCCCCGCCTGCGCCTCCTCGAACGCATGGCGAACCACCGCCCGGACCCGCGAGGTGGGCAGGAGGCTCTTGGCCGCCTTCGGAGTCGCCGGTGCGCCGGCTCCCAGGAGCCGGCGGAGCTCGGCCTCGCCCAGGCCCAGGGCTTCGAGTATGCGGCCGGCCGATCCGACCTGGGCGATTCCGAGCAGCAGATGCTCGGATCCGATGTAGCTCTGCTTGGCTTTCTCGGCCTCCAGCTGGGCCAGCGACAGCGCCCGGCGCGCCGGGGCGCTGAACATCTCGAACGGGTAGTCCTGCTGGCCCGGCTGGGCGCGGGCCAGGAGGTGCATGCCCAGGGGCGGGAAACGGGTCAGGGTGCGCGGCATCCAGGCGGTGGGCCCGATGGGGAGGCCGGGCAGGCCGCAGCGCTCCTGCAGCCACTCGAGGCAGGCCACCACCACAATGGAGTTGATGGGCAGGCCGGAGACCTTGCTGGCCTGCTCCAGCTGCCGGTAGATCTCATCCGAGAACCGAACTGTGGTCGCCTTACCCTCCGCCATATCGAGCTCATTATGACGTCAGATTGACGATCTGAGCGGGTGGGTCGCCCGAGCCCCGGATATACACTCGCCCTGCAGTTGAGCAAGAAGCGTGTCCAGTCCCGCCAGATGCGCAAGCAGATGCGTCAGATCAAGCCCAAGGGCGCGGTGGCGGCGTCGGGGAAGGAGCAGAAGAAGCAGCGCCAGCGCTACGTGGCCTCAGGCGGGCTCCTCCAGGGCTATGCGCCCGACCTGGTGGTGCGGATCGGCTGGTACTCGGCGGCGGCGGCCGTTCTCTGCCTGCTGGTGATGGCGGCGTTGATCGTGTTCCTCCCCTACGGCCTGCCGGTGCGGATCGCCGCCGCGGTGCCCTGGCTGGTCCCGATCGTCTTCCTGGCCAGCTTCGTGGTCCCCGCCTTCCGGCTGGCCTGGAAGGACCGCAGGACTGAGCCGCGCGTCGTCCAGGGCAACCTGCTGGGGGCGTCCAGCGCCTCCACCTCGCTCGGCCTGGGGATGCTGATGCTGCAGACGCGGGGAGGCATGGAGCAGTTCCTGGTCAAACCCGAGCGGCTGGCCAAGGTGCCCGGCAACCAGGTGGCGGTGATCCTCACGGTGACACCCAACCTCCGCCACGTGCGCTCGGTCGCCGTCATGGGCCAGCGGACGGTGGCGCGGCCGGAGCCACCGGTGCCGGAGGTGATGCGGCGGCTGCGCCTGATGCCGATCCTCACCCCCGCGGCGCTGGCCGCCGCCGCCCTGGTCGGCGACGAGTCGGTGGCGCTCTCGCCGATCCCCAACGACGCCCTGCACGCGGCGCTGGCGGTGCTCGCCGGCACCGCGCTGGCGGCCGCCGTCTATGGCGCCTCGTTCCTGCTCCAGCGGCGCCTGATGACGCAGGTGCAGGCGTTGCTGCCCAAGACTTAGTGTCAGACCGGGTTAAGGGGCCGGGACGGAGCTCGGCGCCACCTGCTGCTGAATCGGCGGGATCAGCGTTCCCCGGTGGGGGTAGAGGGCGATCATAAGCAGGCTGCAGGCGATCCCGAAGATCACCGGCCCGATGTGGAAGGGGGCGCCCAGCAGGAAGTAGGCGCCGGCCTGGTAGCCGAGCACGATCGGCCCGTACAGGATGCCGACCCGCACCCAGCCGATGTGTCCGGCCGGGTTCACCCCGGCGGCCATGATGCCGATCCCGAGCGCCGCCGCGGCCGCGGAGGCGTTGGTCCCGATCTGCTGGTCGAGCGGGAGCAGTGCGGTGGGCAGGATCGCGACCGCCGAGCCGGCGACCAGCGCCGCCCCCATCAGGACCATGACGAAGGTGAGTGAGATGCGTCTCAAGGCTCCACTCATGGGTTTCCCTCCTTACTGGGGCGGCTGCGATCCGGGTTTGAACCGAGGCTGCTGCCGCCCGCGGGCCGCCGGCGGCTCCGGCTGCGGCGTGGGAATCTCAGCCTCGGCGCCCGCGGCCAGCGAGGGTGGAGTCGGGAGAGGCCGGGCGGGAACGCCGGCGGGCTCCGCGGGCGGTGGCGGGGGCGCGCCGGGGACCACCGCCGGGCGGCGGGGCCGGGTCGGGTGCAGCGCCAGCAGGAGGGCGGCGGTCGCCAGGCCCCAGACGATTCCGGCCAGGTCGCGGCTGGTCCAGAGCTCGGCGGCCACCAGCAGGACCCCGTAGGCGACACCCAGGTAGACCCAGTTCAGGTTGCGGTGCGGGTTGAGCGCGGCCAGCAGGAGTCCCAGCCCGAAGACGGCGCCTACCACCGAGCCCTGGGTGCCGACATAGCGGTCGAGCGGCTGCAGCGAGGTGGGCACGCTGGAGGTGGGCAGGAAGTGGATGACGGACCCGGCGATCAGCCCTAGCCCGACGATCGCCAGCACCAGGCTGAGGCCGAGCCGTCTCACAGAGCCGTATCCTCCGATACATGCCGGAGGATGTCCACATAACGCCGGAGGGGCTGTCCGAGGTTCGCCGCGAGCTCGACGAGCTGGTCGGGGTACGGCGCCCCAACATCTCCTCCAAGATCCGGGCCGCCCGGCAGCTGGGCGACCTCTCGGAGAACTTCGAGTACCACGCGGCCAAGAACGAGCAGGGCTTCATCGAAGCCCGCATCCGCGAGCTGGAAGGGATCGTCAAGAATGCGGTCCTGATCGAATCTCCGGCCGCCTCCGACGTGGTCGCGGTCGGCAGCCGCGTGCGTCTTCGGGAGGACGCGCAGGCGGAGGAGACCTACCGGATCGTGGGACCGGCCGAAGGGGACCCGCGGGCGGGCCGGCTCAGCTACGAGTCCGCGATGGGCAAGGCTCTGCTCGGCCGGAGGGTGGGGGACGAGGTCGAGATCAGCACCGAGCACGGCAGCTACGCCGTGCGCATCCTGGCCATCGAGTGATGGTCCCCGTGGCCGGCCGGCTGGACCGCGTCCAGGCCTGGCTGGATGCCGAGCGCGTCCCCGCCGCCTACCTCACCGACCCCGTCTCGATCGGCTACCTGACCGGCTTCCTGACCCATCCCGGTGAGCGCCTGATGGCGCTCGTGCTCCGCTCCAGCGGCGGCGTGCTGGTGGTCCCGGCGCTGGAGCGGGAAAGCGCGGAGGCGAGGGTCGCCGGCCTGCCGGTGATGGCCTGGCAGGACGGCAGCGATCCCTTCACGAAGGTGGCCGAGGCCCTGGGCCAGGTCCCCCTTCTGGCGGTGGAGAAGAGCCACCTCAGCCTGGCCGCGGCCGAGCGGCTGCGGGACCGGGTCGGCGCCATCAGACTGGTCGACGCCGGCCCCGAGCTGCGCCGGCAGCGCGCGGTGAAGAGCGCCGGCGAGCTGGACGCCCTGGGCCGGGCGGCCGCGCTGACCGACCGGGTCTGGGAGGAGGCCGGCGGCCGCCTGCGGGGCGGCCAGGGCGAGCTGGAGGCGGCTGCGCTGGTGGACGGCCTGGTCGCCGGCGCCGGGGGCAAGCTCTCCTTCGAGACCATCGTCCAGTCCGGGCCCAACGGAGCCCTGCCCCACCTGCGCCCGACCTCCCGCCGGCTGCAGGCGGGCGACCTGGTCCTGGTCGACTTCGGCGCCTCGCTGGACGGCTACAAGGGCGACCTGACCCGGATGGCGGTGGTGGGCGAGCCGACCTCCCGCCAGCTGGAGCTCCACCAGCTGGTGCTGGCCGCCCACGACGCCGCCCTGGCGGCGGTCCGCCCGGGCGTCACCGCGGGCGCCGTGGACGCCGCCGCCCGCCAGGTCATCCAGGCGGCCGGGCTGGGTGACCGCTTCATCCACCGGATCGGCCACGGGCTGGGGCTGGAGGCGCACGAGCACCCGAGCCTGGATCCCGGCTCCGACACCGTGCTCGAGGCGGGCATGGTGGTCACCATCGAGCCGGGCGTCTACCTACCTGGCTGGGGCGGGATCCGGATCGAGGACGACGTCGTCGTGGAGGCCGGCGGCGCCCGTCTCCTGACCCAGGCGCCGCATCCCCTGAGGGTGGTTGCCGCTAGCTGATCGCAGCTAACTGAGGGCGCAACGAACTCAGAGTTGCAAACCGGTCGCAATAACAGGTAGGGTCACCCGGGATGGGTTCGCTGAGCCGCGCCTTCGACTCCGGCGAGCGCCGCCGGCTGGCCGGCTTCTTCGGCTTCATCGTCCTCATCCACGTCGCCGGCTGGGGCGCGCTGCTGACCTACGGCGTCGGACATCCCGCCTTCGTGGCTCTGGGATGGCTGGCCTACACGTTCGGCCTCCGGCATGCGTTCGACGCCGACCACATCTCGGCCATCGACAACACCACCCGGAAGCTGCTGCAGCAGGGCCGGCGTCCGGTGGGGGTGGGCTTCTTCTTCTCGCTCGGGCATTCGACCGTCGTGTTCCTGATCGCCCTCGCGCTGGGCCTGGCGGTCAAGGCGCTGGTGGAGGGCGCCGTCTCCGACCACGGCCAGCTGAGGAGCATCGGCGGCTTGGTCGGCACCAGCGTGTCCGGCGTCTTCCTGCTCCTGATCGGGATCCTCAACCTGGTGGTCCTGCTCGACATCCTCCGCGTCTACCGGCGGATGCGAAGCGGTGGGTTCGACCACGACTCCCTCCACCACGAGCTGGTGGCGGGCGGGCTGCTGACGCGGCTCTTCGGCCGGCTCTTCAAGCTGGTCAGCGCCAGCTGGCACATGTACCCGGTCGGCTTCCTGTTCGGTCTGGGCTTCGACACCGCCTCCGAGGTGGCGCTGCTGGCGATCTCCGCCGGCGCCGCCGCCCAGGGCCTGCCCTTCCTGGCCGTGGTCTCGCTGCCGCTGCTCTTCGCGGCCGGGATGTCCCTGATGGACACCGCCGACGGCGCCTTCATGGCCAAGGCCTACAGCTGGGCCTTCTCCAACCCCGTCCGCAAGGTGTTCTACAACCTGACCGTCACCGCGCTGTCAGTCTTCGTGGCGCTCTTCGTGGGCGTGGTCGAGCTGAGCCAGCTGCTGATCGGAAAGCTGAAGCTGCACGGCCAGCCCTGGGACGCCATCGGGGGACTCGACTTCGCCAACCTCGGCTTTGTGATCGTGGGCGCGTTCGTGGTCACCTGGGCGGCCGCCTTCGCCGTCTATCGCTGGCGCCGGGTCGAGGAGCGCTGGGGAACCATGCTGGGAGCCGGCGACTGAGCGTCCCGCTGGCTCCGGGGCTGCGGCAGACCCGCCAGCGCCGCCTGGTCTGGAAGGCGATCGAGCGGCTGGGACCCCACTGCACGGCGGACGAGATCGCCGCCGAGGTGCGCAAGCACGACTCCGATCTCGCCCGCAGCACCGTGTATCGGGCGCTGGAGGCGCTGACCGCCTCGGGCGCGGTCTGGGGCGTCCGGCTCGGCGACGGCCCGATCCGCTACGAGCGGGCGGGCGAGGCCCACCAGCACGCGGTCTGCCAGGGCTGCCGGGGCGTGCTGCACCTGGAGCACGAGCTGGTCAGGGAGCTGGAGCAGCACCTGGAGGAGCGGCACCGATTCAAGCCCGTGCGCACCGAGGTGCTGGTCATCGGCATCTGCGGCGGCTGCGCGCGTGGGAAGCCCCCGCCCCGAAGCAGGCGACCGGTCGAGCACGTCCACTACCACTGAGGAGGGGACCGCCATGGACCACCGAATCGTCGGCACCACCATGCCCGCCCTGGAGGTCAACCTGCAGCCGAACGAGATGGTCTTCTCCGAGTCCGGCGAAATGGCGTGGATCTCAGCCTCGATCGGGATGCGCTCCAGCACCTCGGCCGGCGGCCAGGTGGGCGGGCTGTTCGGCGCCCTCGGCCGGGCCGTCGCCGGTGGCACCTTCTTCATGACCGAGTACGTCGCTCAGAGAGGGCCTGGGCTGGTCGCCTTCGCGGCCAAGCTGCCGGGCCAGGTCCTGCCCCTGGACATCGCGCCCAACGCAGGCTACATGGTCCACCGGCACGGCTTCATGTGCGCCTCCCAGGGGGTTCAGTTCCAGATCGGCTTCCAGCAGCGGCTGGGCGCGGGCATCTTCGGCGGGGCCGGTTTCCGCCTCCAGCACCTGACCGGCCAGGGCCGCGCCTTCGTCGAGCTCCACGGCGAGGTGGTGACCTACGACCTGCAGGCGGGCAACACGCTGCGCATCCACCCCGGCCATGTCGGGATGTTCCAGGACACCATGCGGTTCGACATCACGACCGTGCCCGGCGTCTCCAACGTGCTCTTCGGAGGCACCGGTCTGTTCCTGGCCACCCTGACCGGGCCCGGGCGGATCTGGCTGCAGTCCCTGTCCCTGCACCGGCTGGCGCACTCTTTGTCGGAATACATCGTCACCGGGAAGTAAACCCTCCCCGCCAGCGGGGAGGGTAGGGAGGGGACGAACGTCAGGCTTTGCCAAAGTCGTCCAAATCTATTTCCACCCGGCAGACGCGCTGGGCCGGGCCCGCCTGCACGAGGTGACCCTCCGGCGTCTGCCGCACCGAGAGCTCGCCGCCCGGCATCAGAACCCGCACCTCCGCGTCCACCAGCCCCTCCCTGATCAGCGCCGCCGCCACTGCGCAGGCCGACGTCCCCGAGGCGAGCGTGTAGCCGGCCCCCCGCTCCCAGATCTCGGCCCGCGCGCGGCCGCGGTCCAGGGCCTCGGCCAGCTGCACGTTGACGCGCTCGGGGAAGAGCGGATGGCGCTCCAGGTGCGGGCCCAGCTCACGGCAGCGCTCGGCGGTGACGGACTCGCCCAGCACCACGCAGTGAGGGTTGCCGACCGAGACCAGCACCGCCTCCACGGTGCCGGCCGGCGTGTCCAGGTGCACCCGGCGCGGCCGGCCCTGGACGCGCGCGGGCAGGTCGGCGGGCCGGAATGACGGCCGGCCGAGGTCGAGCTCGCTGATGACCAGCGCTCCTCTCACCTCCAGCACCCGCACCGCGCTCACCCCGGCCGCCGTCCGCAGCTGGAAGCGCTCGCCGGCCGCGTGGGCGAGGACCGCATGGGCAGCCACGATGCGGAGCCCGTTGCCGCTGCGCTGGGCCTCGGAGCCGTCGGGGTTGAAGACCCGGACCGACAGGGCGCCGGGATCGAAGGCGAGCAGGCCGTCGGAGCCGATCCCGAGGTGCCGGTCGCAGAGCCGGGGCAGCAGCGGCAGCAGCTCGGCCAGGTGCTCAATTCCGTCCAGGACCAGGTAGTCGTTGCCCAGGGCCTGGTACTTGATCAGCTCGACCATCGGCTAAATGATCGGGAATTGACCGCGACTGAGGCCGGTTTTCTAGAATTCAAGCGATGCACTTCAGGATCGCCTGGCCCGCCCAGCGGCTGATCCACTTCCCCGCCTGCTTCTGTAAGTAGGCGCGGCGCGCCCTGCCGGGCGCCGCCTCTCCCCCCATCCATCCGGCCTTGGCGGCCGGGCTTGTTTGCATTTTGGAGATTGGAGATGAGCAAGTACGCGAACCCCGAAGCCCTCGTCAGCACCGACTGGGCCGCCCAGCACGGGCACGACAAGGGCGTCCGCCTGATCGAGGTCGACGTCGACCCCACCAACTACGAGAAGGGCCACCTCCCGGGCGCGGTGGGCTGGAACTGGAGGCGCGACCTCCAGGACCAGACACTGCGTGACATCGCGCCCAAGGAGGCCCTGGAGCGGCTGCTGGGCGAGAGCGGGGTCGAGCCCGGCTCCACGGTCATCCTCTACGGCGACAACAACAACTGGTTCGCCGCCTACGCCTACTGGGCCCTGAAGTACTACGGGCACGAGGACGCCAAGCTGATCGACGGCGGCCGGGTCAAGTGGGAGAAGGAGGGCAAGCCCTACACGACCGAGGTCCCGCGCCACCAGAAGGCCAGCTACCGGTTCCCGGGCCCTGCCCGCGAGGAGCTGCGCGCTTACCGGGACCAGGTCCTGAAGGCCATCGACCACTCCGGGCTGGTGGACGTGCGCTCGCCGAAGGAGTTCTCGGGCGAGCTCCTGGCGCCGGAGAACCTGCCCCAGGAGGGTGCGCAGCGGGGCGGCCACATCCCGAGCGCGGTCAACATCCCCTGGGCGACCGCCGTCCAGGAGGACGGCTCCTTCAAGGGAGCCGACGAGCTGCGCAAGATCTACGGCGACAAGGGCATCAACCCCGATCGCGAGGTGATCGCCTACTGCCGCATCGGTGAGCGCTCCGCCCACACCTGGTTCGTGCTCAAGGAGCTGCTCGGCTTCCCGCAGGTCCGCAACTACGACGGCTCCTGGACCGAGTGGGGGAGCTCGATTCGGGTCCCCATCGAGAAGTAGCCGTGGCGACGCTCCTCAAGCCGGACCCGACCTTCTACGCCTCGCCCAAGGACGCCATCAAGGCGCCGCCGGAAACGCTGGCCTACATCGTCACGCTGGACCCGACCCGCAAGTCCCCCGACGCCCTCGAGGTGCTCGACCTCGACCCCAAGTCCAAGACCTACGGCCGTTCGGTGGGCCGCCTGGAGATGCCCACCGTGGGCGACGAGCTGCACCACTTCGGGTGGAACGCGTGCAGCTCGGCCCTCTGCCCGTGGGCGCCGCATCCCCATGGCGAGCGCCGCTACCTGGTCATCCCGGGGCTGCGCTCCTCCCGCATCTACATCGTGGACACCAAGCCGGACCCTCGGCGTCCCCGGCTGGTCAAGACCATCGAGCCGGAAGAGATCGCGAGCAAGGCCGGCTACAGCCGGCCGCACACGGTGCACTGCGGTCCCGACGGCATCTACGTCAGCGCGCTCGGCAACCCGGACGGCGACGCCCCCGGCGGCATCTTCCTCCTCGACCACGACACCTTCGCGGTCAACGGCCGCTGGGAGCAGGACCGCGGGCCCCAGAAGCTCGCCTACGACTTCTGGTGGCACCTGACCCAGGACGTCATGATCACCAGCGAGTGGGGCACGCCCAACATGGTCGAGGGCGGCCTCAACCCCGAGATCCTGCTCAGCGCCGGCTACGGACACCAGCTGCACATCTGGGACCTGCCCAAGCGCCGGCACAAGCAGGCCATCGACCTCGGCTCCGAGCACCAGATGGTGCTCGAGCTGCGGCCCGCCCACGACCCCCATCAGACCTACGGCTTCGCCGGCGTGGTCACCAGCCTTAAGGACCTCTCCTCCTCGGTCTGGACCTGGCACAAGCACGGCGAGGGCTGGGACGTCCACAAGGTGATCGAGATCCCGGCCGAGCCGGCCGACCCCGACCTGCTGCCGCCGATCCTGAAGGGGTTCAAGGCGGTGCCGCCGCTGGTCTCCGACATCAACCTCTCGCTGGACGACCGCTTCCTCTACGTCTCCTGCTGGGGCACCGGCGAGATCCGGCAGTACGACGTCAGCGACCCCTTCAAGCCGATGGAGACCGGCTCCGTCCACCTGGGCGGCATCGTCCGCCGGGCCGCGCACCCGCGCTCGGGCCCACTCAACGGCGGCCCGCAGATGGTCGAGGTGAGCCGGGACGGCCGCCGCGTCTACCTGACCAACTCGCTCTACGCAGCCTGGGACGAGCAGTTCTACCCGGACGGCATCAAGAGCTGGGTCGCCAAGCTGGACGCGGATCCCGCGGGCGGCCTGAAGGCCGACCCCGAGTTCTTCACCGAGTTCGAGCTGCGCTCGCACCAGGTTCACCTGGAGGGGGGCGACGCCTCCTCCGACTCCTACTGCTTCGCGTGAACGAGTGGTGGCCGTTCCTGAGCCTGGCCGTCCTGGGCGCCTACCACGGCGTCAACCCCGGGATGGGCTGGCTCTTCGCGGTGGCGCGCGGGCTGCAAGAGCGCAGCCGGACGGCCGTCCTTACCTCGGTGGTGCCGATCGCGATCGGCCACGAGGCCTCCGTGGTGGTCATCGTGCTCGGGGTCGGGGCCGCGCAGTACCTGATCCCGGCCACCGCACTCCGGATCCTGGCCGCGGCCGGCCTGCTGGCCTTCGCGGCCTACCGGCTGCGCCGGCTGCGGACCCATCCGCAGGGCTTCGGGATGCGGGTGGGCCCGGCCGGACTGATGGCCTGGTCCTTCCTGATGTCGTCCGCGCACGGGGCGGGGCTGATGCTGGTGCCCCTGCTCCTGGCCTGGCCGGCGTTCTCGGTGCCGGCCGGATCGGCGCCCGCCGACCTCGCCTACCTGCTCAGCGGCCGGGCGGTCCTGGCCGCCAGCCTGCACACGGCCGCGATGCTGGCCGTGATGACGGCCGTCGCGCTGGCCGTCTACCAGCGCTTCGGCACCGGGCTGCTGCGCAGAGCCTGGTTCAACCTCGACCTGGCCTGGACTGGAGCGCTGCTCCTGGCCTCGGCCGTGGTGCTCTTCACGTGATCAAACCGGAGGTGACTTCATGACACAGGTCGACCATTCCGCGCTCAAGGTCAACCAGGCCGGGATTGTCGGCACGGTGCTGGTGGCCTTCGTCGGTAGCATCTTCTACTGGCCGCTGGCGCTGCTGATCCCGGCCCTGGCCGTCGTCCTGCTGCTGGGGACCTTTCGCCCCCAGCTGGCGCTCTTCAAGCAGGCCTACTTCAAGGTCCTGAAGCCGCGCGGCTGGGTCAGGCCGCGCCCGCTCGATGACCGGCCGGAGCCGCACAACTTCGCCCAGGGCCTGGGCGGCGTCTTCCTGGTCGTGGCCTCGCTTCTGCTGCTGGTCGTGCCCTGGGCGGGACTGGCGGTGGCACTGCTGGTCGCGGCGCTGGCGTTCGTCAACCTCGCCTTCAGCTACTGCGTCGGCTGCCAGATCTACTACCTGCTGGCGCGGAGGGGGCTGATCCAGGCGTGAGCTCGCAGCTCCTGGCCCTGGCGGCGGCGGCCGTGGTGGTGGCGGCGGCCTACGGCCTCCTCCGCTGGCGGGCCGCCGCGGCCGCGCGGGGCGCCCTGCACTCAGCCGGGCCGCCCGCCGCCGAGCCCTACGTCCTCTACTTCTGGGGCGAGGGCTGCACCACCTGCCGCACGCACCAGGAGCCGGCGCTGCGCAGCCTGGGCGTGAAGGTGGTCAAGGTGGACGCCGTCGGGGAGCCCGAGCTCGCGCGCCGCTACCGCGTCTACACGCTCCCGACCACGGTCGTGATGGCGGCCGACGGCCGCCCGCTGCACGTGAACTACGGCTTCGCCAATGCCGGCAAGCTCCGCCGGCAGCTGGCCGGCAGCGGGCGCTCGGCGAGCGCCCTTCCCGCCTAATTCTTCCAGTCGACCGAGACGATCTCGATCGGCTGGGTTAGCCCTTTGATCTCTCCCCGGGGCGAATTCTGCCGCAGGCCCGCAGCCCCGTGGACGCGGGCCCTCGGGCTCGCCATGGATATGCTGCTCGGGTGAGAGGGGCTCTCGCCGCCCTGGCGGCGGCCCTGGCGGTGGCTGCCGCCTGCAGCGGGCTCGCCTCCCCGCCCGCGGTCCTGGTCGTGGGCGCCGTCTACCCCCTCTCGGGGCCGCAGGCGGCGGGCGGCCGCGAGGAGCTGGCCGGTGTGCAGGCGGCTCTCGAGCTGGCCCGCAGGGGCGGCTGGCTTGGCTCCCGGCGGGTGCGGCTGGAGGTGATGGACGCCCAGACCCCGGACGCCGCGGTCGCCGGCGTCCGGCGGCTGGTCGAGGTCCGGCACGCGCCGGTCGTGATCGGCACCTACGGCAGCACGCTGGCCGAGGCGGCCGCCGCCCAGGCCGACCAACTCCACACCGTCTACTGGGAGACTGGGGCGGTCGCAGACAGCGTCGTGCTCAAGCACCCCTACGTCTTCCGCACGGTCGCCGGCGGCAGCACGCTCGGGCAGATGGCGGTCGAGTTCACGGGCAAGGTCCTGATGCCCAGGCTGGGGCGCCCGGCGGCGCAAGCCCGGGCGGCGATCGTCTACGTGGACGACGTCTACGGGCGTTCGGTGGCGCAGGGGGAGGTGGCGCGGGCGGCTCAGCTGGGCATCCCGGTCGTCGACCGGATCGGCTACGACCCCTACCGCTACGACGCGGTCGCAATCGTCCAGCGCCTCGCCCGCGCCCGGCCCGACTTCCTCTGGGACGTCAGCTACCTGGATGACGGGATCGCGATCTGGCAGCAGGTGCTGCGGCAGCGGGTCCCGCTGCAGGCCGCGGTGGGCACCAGCTCGGCCTTCTGCATGCCGGAGTTCGGCCGCCGCCTGGGCGCCGACGCCGTCGGCGTGTTCGCGGCCGACAAGCCGGACGACGAGGTGAACATCGCCGGGCTGCAGCCGGACGGGCGCGCGCTCCTGGCCCAGGCCCGCGCGGTCTACGCGGCGCAGAACGGGGGCAAGGCGATGTCGATCCCGGCCGTGGCCGGCTTCACGGGCGGCTGGACGCTCTTCCACGAGGTCCTGCCGCGCGTCACCGGCAAGGTCACCGCCGACGAGATCCGGCACGCCGCCTTCCAGGTCGACGTGCCCGTGGGGGCCAGCATCAACGGCGGCGGCGTGCGCTTCGGGAGCGCGGAGGCCGCCGACGCCGGCCAGAACCGGCGGGCGGCGGCGGTGGTCGGGCAGTGGGTGGCGGTGGAGCAGATGCGGGTCGTCTACCCGCCCGCCTTCGCCACCGCGACTCCGCTGCCGGCCGCCTGAAGGGCGGGTCCGCCGGCCGCGCATGGGGACTTCCACTTCGGCGCCCCGGTCTATTCCTCAGACGGGCGGCTGATCGGGACTCTGCACCGCGTGGTGTTCGATCAGGAAGGGCCTCAGGCCTGACCCTCTGGTGGAGGCTGCGGCCGTCAGGCGACCGCGGTCATCCAGGGCGGAAAGCCGCGCAGTTCGCCATCGGGTCCCCAGGCCAGCCGCCAGCCTTCTTCGTGCACCAGCCGGTGGTGCCGGCGGCAGAGCAGCACCAGGTTGTCGAGGCTGGTCTTGCCGCCCTCCAGCCAGTGGGCCAGGTGGTGTCCGTCGCACCAGGGCGGCGGCCGGTCGCAGCCGTGGAACTTGCAACCCCCGTCGCGCACGTCCAG
>DATGVT010000381.1:0-2154 GCA_035300005.1 Candidatus Acidiferrales bacterium | reverse complement strand
GCGGTCGAGCGCCTGGATCATGGCCAGAGCCTCCTCCGGCGTGACCCGGCGCCGGCTGGAGCAGAAGTGGAAGCCCAGCAGGTCGGCCCCGGCGGCGGCGCTGGCCCGGGCGGCTTGGGCGTCGCAGATGCCGCAGATCTTGACCAGCGTGGTCACGCGCTGTTCACCCTCAGCTCACGGATCCTGGCCGCCGGGTCGGGAGCCCGCATCAGCGCCTCCCCGACCAGCACCGCATTCGCGCCCGCCGCCCAGACCCGGCGGGCGTCGGCGGCGTCCCGGATGCCGCTCTCGGCCACCAGCAGCGTGCCCGGCGGGACCAGCGGCGCCAGCCTCTCGGTCAGGCCCAGGTCCAGGCTGAAGGTGGCCAGGTCGCGGTGGTTGACGCCGAGCACGCGCGCGCCCGCCAGCAGCGCCTCCTCCAGCTCCCGCTCGTCGTGGACCTCGACCAGCGCCTCCAGGCCCAGGCCGCGGGCGCCGGCCAGGAGCTGATTGAGGCGCCGCGGCCGGAGCACGGCCACGATCAGCAGCACCGCGTCGGCCCCGGCCGCCCTGGCCTCCAGCACCTGGTACTCCTCGGTCAGGAAGTCCTTGCGCAGGACCGGGAGCGGCGAGGCGGCGCGGGCCTCGCCCAGGTGCTCCAGGCGGCCGCCGAAGCTGGCGCCCTGGGTGAGCACCGAGAGGGCGGCGGCCCCCCCCTCGGTGTAGGCACGGGCCAGCCGGCCGGGCCGGTAGTCCTCGGCCAGGACGCCCGCCGACGGCGTGCGCGCCTTCATCTCCGCCACCACGCTCAGCCCGGCTTCCCGCAGCGCCGCGGCGAAGTCGCGCGGCGGCGGCAGCGCGCCCACCTCCCGCTCCAGCTCCGCCGCCGGGCGGCGCTGGCGGCGGTCGTGCATCTCCGAGCCCGCCTCCGCGACCAGGCGGGCCAGCAGCTCCGAGGCGATCATGCCGGAGCGGAGGCCGCCGCCTGGGACGCCTTCGCCCAGCCCTCCAGCACGCCCGCGGCCCGGCCGGAGTCGATCGCCTCCGCCGCCAGCCCCAGCCCCTGCTTCCAGTCCCGGGCCAGGCCGGCCGCCCGCAGCGCCGCGGCCGCGTTCAGCAGCACCACCTCGCGGCGCGGGCCCTGGGCGCCGCCCAGCACCTCGCGCGCGATGGCCGCGTTCTGCTCCGGCCCGCCGCCCCGCAGCGCCTCCACGGGCGCCCGCTGCAGGCCGAGCTCCTGGGGGTCGAGCTGGTACTGGCGGCGCTCGCCGTCCACCTCGATCACCTGCGAGGGCCCGCTGAGCGAAAGCTCGTCCATGCCGTCGCTGGCGTGGAAGACGATCGCCCTCTCCACGCCCAGCCGGCCCAGCACCTCGGCCATCCTTTCCGCCAGGCCGCCGTCGGCGACGCCCAGGGCCTGGAAGCTGGCCCCGGCCGGGTTGCAGAGCGGCCCCAGCACGTTGAAGACCGTGCGCACGCCCAGCTCCCGGCGCGGCACCGCCGCGTAGCGGAACGAGGGGTGGAAGACGGGCGCGAAGAGGAAGCCGATGCCGGCCTTCGCGAGGCAGCGGAGCACGCCCTCCGGGCCCAGGTCGATCTTCACGCCCAGCGCCTCCAGCACGTCGGCGCTGCCGCAGACGGAGGAGGCGGCCCGGTTGCCGTGCTTGGCGACCTTGGCGCCGCAGGCCGCGGCCACGATCCCGGCCAGGGTCGAGATGTTGAACGTGCCCAGGCCGTCGCCGCCGGTGCCGCAGGTGTCGAGGAGGCCGGCCGGCGCCGCCAGGGGCGTGGCCAGGGCGCGGGCCGTCCGCGCCAGGCCGGTGATCTCCTCCACCGTCTCTCCCTTGACGCGGAGCGCGACCACGAAGCCGGCGATCTGGGCCGGCGTCGCCTCTCCGCGCATGATAGCCTCCATCGCCGCCGAGGCCTCGGCCTCGGCCAGCGACTCGCCGCGGACGAGCCTGGCGATGGCTTCGATCACGGCCTCTAAACCCTCCCCTCCGGGGAGGCTAGGGAGGGGCCGTGAGGTGCAGCGACGTGCCGCGCCCCCAGGAAGTTCTTGAGCAGATCCATGCCGCAGCGCGTCAGGATCGACTCCGGGTGGAACTGGACGCCGAAGGTGGGATGGGCTCGATGACGCAGCCCCATGACGATGCCGTCCGCGGTCCAGGCGGT
>DATGVT010000380.1:0-17961 GCA_035300005.1 Candidatus Acidiferrales bacterium | reverse complement strand
TGGGCAAGGCCGCGATCCGCTACTACGGCCCCGGCGGGCCTGCGTCCCGCTGGCCGGCACTACCCGCCCCCGAAGATCGAAGCCACGTCGAACTGGGCGGCTGAGAAGATCTGGTCGAAGCCACACTCGGCGGGCGGCTTGTCCGGCCGCCAGCGGAGGAAGCGTGCCGCGTGGCGGAACCGCTCTCCGCTCTGCAGCTTCTCGTAGGCGACCTCACAGACCAGCTCCGGCCGCACCGACTCCCACTCCGTCTCCCGGCCCCGCGACCAGCGGCTGGGCCCACCCGGCATCCGGCCCGTGGGCAGGCCGGACTCGCCGCGGTACGGCTTCAGCTTGGCCAGCACCTGCTTCCGCTCGGCGGCGCTGAAGGCGGAGGTGTGGCCGACATAGTTCAGCGTGCCCTCGTCGTCGAAGAGCCCGAGCAGCAGCGAGCCCAGCGAGGACCCGTCGTTGGACCAGCGGAAGCCCACCACCACGCAGTCGGCGGTGCGCTCGTGCTTGACCTTGACCCAGCCCCGCTTGCCGGGCAGGTAGACCTGGCCGGCGCCCTTGGCGATGACCCCGTCCAGCCCGGCGCCCTCGAAGCGGTCGAACCAGTCCGCGGCCGTCTGCTTGTCGGCGGTGTAGGGCGTCATGAAGAGGGGCGAGGCGGCGCCCTGGAGAAGCTCTTCCAGCCGCCGGCGCCGTTCGGAAAGCGGTTCCTTGCGCAGATCCTGGTCGCCCTGGGCCAGGAGATCGAAGGCGATGTACCAGGCCGGCGTCTGCTGGCTCAGCAGGCGGATGCGGGACTCGGCGGGGTGGATTCGCTGCTGGAGCGCGTCAAAGTCAAGTCCGTCGCGGCTGACGATCACCGCCTCGCCGTCGAGGACGAAGCGCTCCGACCTGAGGGCCAGGAAGGGCGGCACCAGCTCCGGGAAGTAGCGGGTCATGGGCCGCGCGCCGCGGCTGATCAGCTCGACCGCGGGGCCGTCGCGGAAGGCGAGGATCCGAAAGCCGTCCCACTTGGGCTCGTACACCCACCCGTCGCCGGCGGGAAGGCCGTCCTGAGGCGTGGCCAGCATCGGCTCCAGGTCGAGCGGCAGCAGGAAGCCCACGATCGAAAAAGTCTAGGCGTCTGGTGCTGCCGGGGCGGCCCAATGAGCAGCGGCGGGGCCCCGATGTCTATATCTTGTGCATTTCCCCACCGCCTGCTACCATATCTGCGGCGAAAGCCCCCAGAGTCGAACTCCACGCCCCCACCCCAGCCTGGGAAGCCCTTTTCGGAGGGCTTCCCTCCTTTATGCGGGTGGCTCGGGGGCTCGATTTTTTTAGGCGGGTTGCTGGGGACCTGCCTCCGGGAAGCGCTGCAGCAGCTCGCCCACCGTCACCTTCCCGTACCGCTCGATGAGGGCGTCCTCGGCTGTGCGCCAGAGGGCCTGGGCCGGCCGCGGCCCGCGGGAAGCCAGCTGCGCCAGCGTGACGTCGCTGAAGGAGGCGATGCCGGCTACGCCGCGCAGCTCTCCGGCCAGCCACTTGGCCCACTGCAGGAGCGTGGCGTCGTCGCTCTGCACCTGCTTGGCCTCGCCCACGGCGGCCGCCGCGGAGGTGCCGGCGACCGCGCCCGCCTTGCTCAGCGCGGCGCGCACGGCGGACGGCCGGGGACCCGGCGCGGCGTCCGGAGCGCCGCTGGCTACGGCGGCTTCCGAGGTAGCGGGCGTAGCCGGCCCGGCAGACGCTGAGCCGCCATCCTCGGAGGGCGTCTGCGGCGGGGGGCCGGCGGCCGGCGTGAAGGTCTTGTGCATGGCGGCGCCGATCAGGCCGGGCACGTCGAACCCGGTCAGTCCCCGGATCACGGCCGCCGACTCCGCCACCGTGCGGGTGGCGGTCCGGACCACGTCGCTCGCACCGTCCGAGCTGAGCACGGTCAGGGAGTCGATCCGCGAGAGCGGCTCCGCGGCCGCCCTGACGATCTCGGGCAGCGCGGCCATCACGGTCTGGATGAGGGCCGCCTCGTTGAACTGCTTGTAGGCGTCGGCGCGCATGGCCAGCGCCTTGGCTTCGGCCTCCCCCTTGGTGAGGACGACCATGGCTTCGGCGCCACCCTGCAGCCGCACCTGCTCGGCCTGCGCCTCCGCGGCCGCGATGGTGGCCCGCTTCTGGCCCTCGGCCCGCTCGATGGCGGCCTGGGCGTCCGCCGCCGCCGGCTTGACGGTCACCGAGAGCAGCTCCTTCTCCTTGCGGTCGGCCTCCAGCTGGGCCAACTCCGTCTGCCTGCGGACCACCTCCTGCGTCGCCTCCGCCTGGGCCAGAGGACCCGCCTGGTCGGCTCGGGCCTGGGCCGCCGCGACCTGGGTCAGGACGTCGGCCTGCTTCAGCTGCACGTCCCGCTGGGCGTTGATCTTGATCTGCTGGGCCTCGGCCTCCCGGACCGCCGCCTGCTGGTCGGCGGTCGCCTTGGCCATGCGGGCGTCACGCTCGACGGTGGCCAGGTTCTGCTGGCCGAGGAGGTCGACGTAGTTCGACTCGTCGGAGAAGCTCTGGATGTTGAAGGCGTCGATCAGGAGGCCGGAGGTGGCGAGGTCGCCCCGGGCGGCGTCCTGCACCTGCTGCAGGAGCTTCTGGCGGTCGCGGATCAGCTCTTCGATGGTGAGCGTGCCCAGGATGGAGCGCAGGGAACCCTCGAGCACGTTCTTCACGATCGAGTCCACCTGCTGGTCGGGGGTGTCCAGGAAGCGCTCGGCCGCGTTGCGCAGCGACTCCACATCGCGGCCGATTTTGAAGGTGGCGACGCCCTGCACCTGCACCTTGATGCCCTGGCTGGTCACGGCGTCGGTCAGCTGGACGTTGATCTGGCGGGCGGTCAGCTTCAGCCTGCCGACCCGGTTCAGCAGCGGCATCACGAAGGTACCGCCGCCGACCACCACCTTGATGCCCTTGTCGCCGCTGGCCCGGAGCTCCTGCCCCCGCTCGTCGCGCACGCTGGCTCCCCGGGCGCCGGACACGACCAGCGCCTCGTTGGCGTTGGCGACCCGGTAGCGGGTGGCCACGAAAGCGATCAGCAGGATCAGGATGACCACCAGCGCCACGGTCAGCAGGGGCGCGGAAGTCAGGAAGTCAGGCATCGGTTTTCCCCCTCTCGGCGCTGCTTGCGGGCGCCGGTTCGACGACCAGCGTGGAGCCGGCGACGGCGGTGATGGTGACGGTCTTTCCGGCGGGGATGTCGATTCCCGCGGTGGCGGTCATGTTGTGGCTGCCGCCGGCGAAGCTCAGATAGACGGTGCCGTAGTGGTTGGCCGGGATGGCGACCGAGACCCGGCCGCTGCTGCCGATCATGTCCTCCAGGCGGAAGGCCTCCGAGGATTCGGCCCCGCGGAGCACCCGGAACATCCCGAAGACGACCAGCGCGCCGATCAGGCCCGCGCCCACGCCGATTGCCGTGGCCGGGCTGCCGCCCACCTTGAAGACCTGCGTTCCAAAGAGGCCGCCGACCCCGAACATGGACACGAAGCCGAGGAGCATCGGCATCGGCGAGACGCCCCCGATGTCAAACCCCAGGTGCAGGCCGGCGAAGAAGTCCTCGACCAGGACGGTGAGGAGCAGCATTCCGCCCCCGGCCACGAGACAGGCGAGGAAGACCACATCGGCGGGCGACATTCTTCAGATCGTTCCCAGGCGCCAGCAGTTTAGCTTTCGGCGAATCTCAGGACCAGCCGCGCCAGGTGGCGCACGGCGCGCTCGAAGTCGGCAACCCGGACGAACTCGTTCGGGCTGTGGGCTCGGTTGGCATTGTGGAAACCGACCCCGGGCGCGACCACGGGCACGCCCTTCTCGGTGAAGAGATACATGGGCGTGGTGCCGCCGTTGAGCGGGATCAGGCGGGCGGGCTTGCCGTAGACCTCCTGGCCCGTCTCCATGGCCATGCGCACCAGCGGCGCGTCGGGGTCGACCATGCCCGGCCGCTCGGCTCCCAGGACCTCGATCCCGACGTCGCCGAAGCCCTGCCGGGCCAGGTGGGCACGCAGCTTCTCCAGCACGTCCAGCGGGTCCTGATCGGGGACCAGCCGGAAGTCGAGCTTGGCCAGCGCTCGCGCGGGCACGATCGTCTTCGAGCCCTCGCCCTGGTAGCCGGAGCCGAAACCGGCCACGTTGCAGGTCGGCAGGAAGGGCGCGCGCCGGACGTCGCGCCCGCTGACGCCCAGGAGCAGGCTGTCCAGCCCGAACTGCTCCTTGACGCTCTTCTCGGGACTGGGGAGCGCGTCGACCATCGCCTCCTGGCGCTGTGTCGGCGGCCGGACCCGGTCGTAGAAGCCCGGGATCCGGATCTTCTCGTCGGGGCCCTTCAGGGAGGCGATCGCCCAGATCAGGCGCCAGGCGGCGTTGGGCAGCAGGTTGGCGCCCCCGGAGTGGCCGTCCCGGCTGATCGAATGCAGGCTGAGCTCGACGTAGAGGAGACCGCGCGCGCCCAGGGAGACCAGCGGGCTGCCGTCCTCGTCCACCCCACCCTCCTCCCAGATGGCGCCGTCCGTCCGCAGCTGGTCCTGGTACTTCTCCACGAAGGCTGGCAGGTTGGGGCTGCCGATCTCCTCCTCGCCCTCGACCAGGAAGCTGACGCGGCAGGGCAGGCTTCCGGTCACCGCCTGCAGCGTGTCCAGCGCGGCCAGCCGGGCTACGAGCTCGCCCTTGTCGTCCTTGGCGCCGCGCGCGAAGAGGCAGCCGTCGCGCAGCGCGGGTTCGAAGGGCGGGCTCTCCCAGAGCTCGAGCGGCTCCGGCGGCTGGACGTCGTAGTGGTTGTAGAAGAGCAGGGTCTTCGGGCCCTGGCCGCCCGCCCCGAGGACGACCGGGTGGCCGGCGCCATTGGGCACCGCCTCCGCCTGGAAGCCGCGGCTGCGCAGCCGTTCCGCGACCAGCGCGGCGCACTCGACGACGCCCTCGTGGCGGGCGGAGACGCTGGGCTGGCGGCAGAGGAGCTTGAGCTCCTCCAGCCACCCCTCCAGGTGCTGCGCGACGTGCCGGTCGATCGCGGCCAGATCGATCACAGTTCCATCGCGCCTACTGCTTGGTGTCCACGCAGGCCCAGTCGCCGCTGGCCAGCTTCACCGGAACCTGTGGGTCCGTGCAGTCGTACTTCGTGTGGCCCAGCGAGACGATCTTGCCGTCGTGGGGCCCGCTGCAGGGCGCACCGCTCCACTCGGTGCCGCTCTTCACGGCACAGGTTCCGACCAGCTCCTTGTCGGCGGCGGAAAAGGGAGCGCTGGGCGTCACCGCAGCGATGGTCACGAAGCCGACCAGGAGCAGGAGGACGGCTGCCGTCACGAGGAAGCCGGCCCGCAGGAACACCGGCCGGCCCGGGGCGGCGTAGGTCGTCCCGGCCGGGCGGGAAGGCGATGCCAGCCGGCCCAGCTGCTGCCGCACCGCGAGGTTGCTGATGACCGCGAACACGTTGATGAAGAAGTGGATGATGCCCCACCAGCCCCAGAGCAGCGTCGAGCTCATCCGGCTGCGGAAGAGGGCGATCCCGCAGTCGCGGCAGAGGCTGCCCCTGTAGGTGGAGGTGATTCCGAAGAGCACGAACGCCCGAACCGAGCGCAGGGTCATCGGGATGGCCGGGGTGCCGCCGCAGACCTGGCACGCGGTGGGAACGGGTGCCGGCTGAGGAGCGACCGCGACCCACTCGCGCCCGTTCCACTGCCAGCGCCCGTCGGGCGAGTACTGACCGGCGGGTGGCGCCTGCTGGATGTCCGCCTGCACCGATTGCGGTGGGATGTCAGCCAAGCGCGGCGAGCCTAGTCCCATGCCCAGACCCGGTCAAGAGCGGCCGGTCGGGCTCCGATCCACCCGGATCGTCATCGTCAGGGTTGCGACGCGGAGCCCAAGCCACGTCATCTCCACACGGTCGTGGATGAGACCGTCCGGGTCGATCACGTTGGCGTCGGTGCACTTCACGTGGAACCTGAACGGACCGATTCGCATGACGATGAGGTACGGCGAGTAGGTGTAGCCGTCCTTAGACAGCCGTACGTCCGCACCGCCTGGCATGTCCGGCGACGTCACCCGGAGCCGCTGCTCGTCGACGATCTCACTCACGAACGGAATCTCCAGCTTTCGACCGGATTCGAACTCGAGCACGTCTGTGTATTCGCTGCGAGCCTGCGTGAGCCAGCGAACGCGCGACTGGTAGCGGAAGCGCTCGGGGCGGCGGAATAAGCCACCCAGGCTCTCGAATCGAAGCTCACCCTCGCCGGTCCAGGTACCGGAGAAGAACTCGCGCGGCTGCAGGGGCGAGGGTCGAGTCACGGAGTTGCACCGAGCGTCAATGCTTCAAGGCAGCGTCTAGTCTTCACCGCGACTTGGGCTTGGTCGGGCGGGGGAGACTTGAACTCCCGATCTCCTGGTCCCAAACCAGGCGCTTTGCCGGGCTAAGCTACCGCCCGCGCGGCTAAGGATAGGCGGCAGACCCGAGCAGACGGTCCAGGTCGCCGCTCTCCCGCAGGCGCTGCACGGCCCGCGCCCGGTGGCTCCAGCGGTGCTTGTCCGCAGGAGGCAGCTCTGCGAAGGTCCTCCCCACCTCGGGCAGCACGAAAAGGGGGTCGTAGCCGAAGCCGCCGGCACCCCGCGGCGCCGGCGCCAGCTCGCCTTCCACCTGTCCGCGAAACGTGCGGACCGGCCGCCCCAGCGCCGCCAGTGCCACCACGCAGACGAACCGCGCCCGCCAGGGCCGGGGGCGGCCGCGCAGGCGGCCGAGCAGGATCGCCGTCCGCTCCGCCTGGGTCGGAGCCAGCCGGGCCGAGCCCAGCCCGGGAAAGCCGTTCAGCGCCTCCACCTCCAGGCCGCTGTCGTCCCCCAGGGACGGCAAGCCGGTGGCGTCCCGGGCCGCCGAGGCCTTCAGGGCCGCGTTCGCCTCGTAGGTGGCGCCGGATTCCCTGACTCCAGGGTCGTGCGCGACCAGGGAGAAGCCGGCGCCGCCAAGCAGCTGCTCGTACTCCCGCAGCTTGCCCGGGTTGCCGGTGGCGACGACCAGCCGCGGCCGTTCAGGCAAGCCCGGCCAGGGCGCGCTTCTGGTGGAGGATCAGCTCCTTGATGCCGTGGCGCGCCAGCACCAGCATGGACTCGAGCTGCTCGCTGGTGTAGGGCTGCCCCTCCGCGGTCGCCTGCAGCTCCACCAGCCGCCCGTCCTCGGTCATGACGCAGTTCAGGTCGGTGCCGGCCTGGAAGTCCTCGGCGTAGTCGAGGTCGAGCACCGCCTCGCCTTCGACGATTCCGCAGCTGACCGCGGCCAGGTGCTGCCGGACCGGCAGCTCGGCGATCAGCCGCGCCTCCTTCATCCGCTTCACGGCCTGGTAGAGGGCCACGAAGCCGCCCGTGATGGCGGCGGTGCGGGTGCCGCCGTCCGCCTGCAGGACGTCGCAGTCGACCGTGATCGTGCGCTCTCCGATGCCGGCCATCGACACCGCCGCCCGCAGCGAACGCCCGATCAGCCGCTGGATCTCGTGGGTGCGCCCGCCAAGCCGGCCCTGGATCGCCTCCCGGGTGCCGCGGTCGTGCGTCGCTCTCGGCAGCATCGAGTACTCGGCCGTGATCCACCCCTGCCCGGTACCGCGGCGGTGCTGGGGAACGCGGTCCTCGACGCTGGCCGTGACCCAGACCCGGGTCCTGCCCATCTCGACGATGCAGGAGCCCTCCGCATGCACGTTGACGCCCAGCTCGAAGCGCACCGGGCGCAGCTGATCGGGGCGGCGGCCGTCGTGGCGTTCCATCAGCGTGGGGTCATTCAGCGACCCGAGAGCTTGAGCAGCAGGGCCGTGCCCTCGAAGAAGACGACCAGCGGGACCGCCATGATCAGGGGTGTGAACGGGTCACCGCCCGGGGTCAGGAACTGGGCCGCGACCCCGAGCGCCAGCCACCAGTAGGCCCGGTTCCGGTACAGCCAGCGGCTGCTGATGATCCGCAGCATGCCCAGCGTCCAGAGCACGACCGGCAGCTCGAAGACCAGCCCGAAGCCGATGATCATGCCGAGCACGAAGCTCACGTACTCGCCGATGTCGGGCAGGTAGACCACCCCGCTCGGTGCGAAGCTGTTGAGGACCTTCAGGTAGAGCGGCAGGGCGTAGAGCGCGGCCGCGATGCCGATGGCGAAGAAGATGAGCGTGGCCAGGATCAGGGGCAGGATCAGCCGCCGCTCGTGGGTGTGGAGGCCGGGGCTGACGAACCACCAGGCTTGCTGGATGATGACCGGGGCGGCGATCACGAAGCCGAGGTAGAGGGCGACGTTGAGGTCGACGAAGAAGCCGCCCGCCGGCTTCAGGAAGATTGCATGCTTGACCCCGCCGCGCTCCAGCAGGAGGTCGATCACCCTGCCCGCCACGAAGAAGCTGCCGACGGTGGCGATCGTCCAGGCCACGATCATCACGATCAGCGCCCGGCGGAGAGCCTCCAGGTGCTCGATGACCGTCATGCGCGAGTCCTCCGGCGAGGACTTCCTGCGCGGGCCGCGCTGGAGGACCCTCTCCAGCAGGGTCACGACCGGCGCCTCAGATCTTAGAAGTAGGCGTCTTCTTGGAGTCTTCGGTCGCGGCTGCGGCCGGCTTCTCCGGCTCAGCCTCCGTCGCCCGCGTCACCTCGTCCCTCAGCTCGGTGGTGGCCTTGCGAAACTCCCGCATGGCCCGCCCGACCGCGCCTCCCAGCTCGGGCAGCTTCCCCGGCCCGAAGATGATCAGGACGATGATCAGCAAGATGACCAGGTACACGGGATGGAAACCGCCGAAGGGCATCTCGGGGCGATTATAGGCTCCCTCACCCTGAGGGCCGCGCGCTGGGGCTCGGGGAGCCCCGGGGCGTGCCCGAAGGGGAGGGAACCGGCGAAGCCGCGGGGGAGGGCTCCTCGGAGACCCTGACCTCGATCTTCAGGATGCGGTCGCTGGTGGTCAGCTGCGCGACCACGTCGAGCCCGAGGACCAGGGTTCCGAAGCGGTTATAGGTGGCGTCGGGGCCGGGGCTGGGCCAGGCCGACTTGGTGATGAAGAACTGGCTTCCGTTGACGCCGCCGGGGAGCCGGGCCATACCCAGCGAGCCGGGGATCCAGGCCTCCGGGCCGGGCTCGTCGGGCAGGGTGTAGCCGGGGCCTCCGCGGCCGTCCCCGCGGGGATCGCCGGTCTGGACCACCCAGTCGGCCACCTGCCAGACGTTGAGCCCGTCGTAGAAGCCGTTGGCGGCCAGGACGACGAAGTTGTTGACGGTGACGGGAGCCGAGCCGGGCGGCATCACCACCCCGATCCGGCCCTTCGTGGTCTCGATGCTGGCGCTGTAGGTCTTCTTGGGGTCGGTGCAGATCGGCGGCGGGGCGGCGTAGAGGCGGGGACCGAGCTGCGTCGCGGTGTGGCAGCGGGCGAGAGCCGGGCTGGTCTGCGGAGCCAGCGCCGCGGTCAGGCCCCAGGCCAGCGCCGCCACCACCACCAGGACCCCAGCCAGGATGGCCAGCGCCGGCCAGGGCCGTTCCCCCCAGCCCGGCGGGGGCTCTGGATCGACCTCGACCGCCGTCGCGGCCGGGCGCTTGCGCTTAGCCAGAGGCCAGGGCCTCGGCGATGGCCTGCGCCAGGCCCCGCGTCGTGTACTCCCGGGCGACTATGTCCACCCGGAGCCCGAGCTTCCGGGCGGTGTCCGCCGTCACCGGGCCCATGCAGGCGACGCTGGCCTTGCCCAGCGCATCGGGCAGGGCGCCCGCCGGGAAGGCCCGGACGAAGTTGTAGGCGGTCGAGGAGCTGGTGAAGCTGACCACGTCCACGCCCGGCTCCCCGCCTTGCGGGAAGAGCTGCCGCAGAGCCTGCGCGGTGCCGGTCGGGCAGAGGGTCTCGTAGACGGGCAGGAGCACGACCTCCGCGCCCCGCTGGGCGAGGAGGGCAGGCAGGGCGTCGCGGGCGACCCCGGCCCGCGGCACCAGGATTCGCGCGCCCTGCAGGTGGTGCCCGGCCAGGGCTTCGACCAGGCCTTCGGCGGTGTACTCGCCGGCCACCATGTCGGGGCTGAGGCCGTGCTGCTCGAGGCAGCGGGCGGTCTCCTGTCCGACGGCGCAGAGGCGGGCGGCGGCGAACGCGCGGGCGTCGCAGCCGGCCGCGAACAGCATCCCGAAGAAGATGTCGACGGCGTTCGCGGAGGCGAAGATGACCAGGCTGGTCTCGGGCAGGCGGCCGATTGCTTGCTGGACCGCGGCGTCGGCGGGCAGCTGCCGCACCTCGATGGTCGGGATCTCCACCACCGACGCTCCCAGCGCCGCCAGCTGGCCGCGGAAGGGCTCCATCTGGTGGCGGGCCCGCGTCACCAACACGCGCCTCCCGTGCAGAGGCCGCTTGGGGAGGAAGTCGAGCCGCTCGGAGAGGTCGACCCCGGGGCCGACCACCAGCAGCGTGTCGCGGCGCACCCGCTCCGCAGCCGCCAGCCGCGGCAGCTCACCCAGAGGCCCCACCAGACGCCGCTGCGCCGTGGTCCCCGGATCCAGGACCAGCGCCGCCGGCTGGCCGGCCTTATGGCCGGCGGCCAGGAGCGCCTTGACCCCGGCTTCCAGCCAGCCCGCCGCCAGGCGGACGACCACCGTCTCGGCCCCCTTGACCAGGCCCAGCCCGACCGAGGCGGCGCGGCCCTCGATGGTGAGCGGGATGCCGCCCAGGGTGGGCGCCGCGGTCTCCACCAGCAGCCCCGGGATGGCGTCGAACTCAATCCCCGCTCGCTGCAGTCGCTCCGCCAGCTGGCTGCCGCTGGAGAAGGCGTAGGGGTCGCCCGGGAACAGCACGGCCACCCGGCGTCCGGCTCGGGCTTGCTCCACCACCTCCTCGGCGGAGGTGAAGGGGCCGACGTCCGCCTCCAGGCGGGCCAGGTGGACCAGCTCGGACTCGCCGGTGAAGCGGACGGTGTCGGCTTCTTTGATGGCGGCCGCCGCCTGCACGGTGATGAGGCCAGGGTGTCCCGGACCCAGGCCCACCAGGCGCACGCTGGTGCTCACTCAGGCAAGGTTAGAGCTTCCGCCTGACCACGTACTCCGCCAGGCCGGCCAGTTCGCGGACGCCCGGCCGGCCCTCCAGCATCGCCAGCTCGGCCCGCGCCCGATCGGCCAGCTGTGCGGCTTCGGCCAGGGCCCGCGCCGGGGCGTCCGTCTGGCGGACGGCCTCGACCACCGCCAGCGCCCGCTCCTTCCCGATCGCCCTGCCCTCCCGCAGCACCCGGTCGAGGCGATCCCCCGCGCCGCCGTCCCCCAGCGCCAGCATCACCGGCAGGGTCGCGAACCCTTCGAGCAGGTCCTGCCCCACCGGCTTGCCCAGCTCATCCGCGCTGGCGGTGTAGTCCAGCACGTCGTCGGCGATCTGGAAGGCGAGTCCGAGCAGCCGGCCGTAGCGCTGCAGGGCGTGGCGCTCGGCGGCGGGCAGGCCGCCCACCAGCGCGCCGATGCCGCAGCAGGCCGCGGTCAGCGCAGCCGTCTTGCCCTCGATCCGCGCCATGTACTCCTCCCGCGTTACGCGGTAGCGGTAGCGCGCTGCCTGCTGCGCGAGCTCGCCGGCGCAGATCCGCATCACCGCCGTGGCCAGATCGGCCACCACCTCGGGAACGCCCGTCCGGCTGGCCTCCAGGTACGCCCGGGCGAAGTAGTAGTCGCCGACCACGATGGCGGCCGGCTCCCCCCGGGAGGCGGCCACTGTGGGCCGGCCGCGCCGGGTCGGCGAGCGGTCGATGACGTCGTCGTGGACCAGGGTCGCGGCGTGCATGAGCTCCACGGCCCAGGCCGCCGGCAGCAGCCGTTCCAGGTCGTAGGCGCCCAGCCGGCCGCAGAGCAGAACCAGCGCCGGGCGCAGCCGCTTGCCTCCCGCCGCGAAGAGGTCGGCCATCGGTGCCGAGGCCAGCGGCGGGTCGGACTCGATCGCGCCCCGCAGGTCGCGCTCCAGCCGCTCCAGGTCGGCGGCGACCGGCCCGAAGAGACGGTCCAGCTCTACTTCTGAGCCTTCTCCCAGATCTGGACCTCCTGCGCTGTCGGCACCTCGTCGCCGAAGAGGATCCTCGCCACCTCTCCGAAACGGTCCGGGACTGCCGTCACCAACAACTCGTGCCGGGGCTGCCCGGCGCCCGCCCGCATGCGGGCATGGTCCAGGTAGCGCTCGACCTTGGCCGCCGTCGTGCCGGCGGAGTCGATCAGCTGGAAGGTGTCCGGGAAGGCTCGCTCGATGGCCGGCCTGAGGAGCGGATAGTGAGTGCAGCCCAGGACCAGGACGTCGGCGCCCAGCTGGACGATCTCGCCCAGGTCTCGCCGGAGCGCGGCCTCCGCCCGCGGGGTGTCCGCGTCGCCCTTCTCCACTATCTCGACCAGCTCCGGGCAGGCTTTCTGGAAGACGCCCACCATGGGGTCGATCTCCTTGATCGCGTGCAGGTATTCCTGGCTGCTGCGGGTGCCCTCGGTCGAGATCACGCCGATCAATCCCCTGCGCGTGGCCTCGACCGCGGCCAGGGCGCCGGGGTGGATGACGCCCACGATCGGCACCTCGAACATCTCGCGAGCGTGGTTGAGGGCGGCCGCGGTGGCCGTGTTGCAGGCGATCACCACCAGCTTCACGTCCCGCTGCTGGAGGTGGCGGATGATGTCGATCGCGAAGCCGCGCACCTCGTCCTGGTAGCGGGGCCCGTACGGGAAGTGCAGCAGGTCGCCTACGTAGACCGTCGACTCCTGCGGTAGACGGTCCCGGATCGCGCGCAACACGGTCAGGCCGCCCACGCCGGAGTCGAAGACCCCGACCGGGCGCCTGTCGTCGTCGCTCAAGACCGCACCGCGAGCCGGTAGCCAAGCCCGGCCACGGCCTCCAGGCCGACGCCGGCGTCGCCCCGCGAGCTGAGCTTCTTGCGCAGGCGCTGGATGTGAGGATCGACCGAGTGGTAGTCGACGTCGGCGAGGTAGCCCCAGACCTTCTCCAGGAGCTGGGCCCGGGTCAGGACGCGGCCCGGATTGGCCGCCATCAGCGCCAGCAGGTTGAACTCGGTCATGGTCAGCCTCACCTCGTGGTCGCCGATCCGGACCCGGCGGCCCTCGGTGTCGATCTCCACGGCACCCACGCTGATGACGCCTTCCCGCGGTCCCCGGGAGCCGGTCTGGGAGGCCCTCCGCAGCTGGGCTCCCAGGCGGGCGGCCAGCTCGCGGGAGTCGAAGGGCTTCGTGATGTAGTCGTCCGCCCCCACCGCCAGCCCCACCACCACGTCCACCTTGGCAGTGCGGCCGGTGAGCATGATCACGGGGCAGCTGACGCCCTGGCGTCGGATCTCGCGCACGACCTCGGTGCCGTTGACGTCGGGGAGCACCCAGTCCAGCAGGACCACGTCCGGCTGCTGCGCGCCGGCGGCCTCGATGCCCTGCCGGCCGGTGGCGGCCTCGATGACTTCATAGCCTTCGCCCCGGCAGACCTCGGCCACCAGGGACCGGATCCCAGGCTCGTCCTCGACCAGGAGCACGCGCTTGCGGCGGCGCGCCGCAGGTGCCGTCACCGAAGCCACTGCTAGCGGTCGGGAGGCGCGAACCCCACCCGGCGGGGCTGCCCCCTGGACTGCTTGGGGCGCCGCAGAAGGAGGGCCCGCTTGTCGCCCGCGTCCACCACCTCGAACAGGTCCCAGCCTTCCGCGGAGGCGGCCGTGAGCCGCTTGGCCAGGGTCTCGCCGTCGGTCACCTGGGCCAGGGTCAGGAGCTCGCTGCGGTACTCCCACTCGCGCCCGGCGCCGGCCACGGTAGGCACCATCGGCCCGGCCGGCCGGGACCCGTCCCGCTCCGGCTCGTCCTCGTCGGGTTCTTCCTCGGACCGCACGGGTTGGATTGTAGGGATTGCGCTACGATCGGCCGCGCGGCCGGAGGTCGCGGGATCGGGCGAGAGAGGGTGACCAGATGAGCTTTTCCATCGAGCGCTACAAGGAGGAGTCGAAGAAGCTCGACACCTCCGGAGTCCTCTGGGCGGAGGTGCCGAAGCACCGGCTGGGCAAAGGCGACCTTTTCTGCCTGCACTACATGATGGACATCGAGAACCACGTCCCCCTCTACCTCTCGCACCTGATGGTGACCCGCGCCTGCATGGACCCCATCCTCACCAGCTTCCTGGCCTGCTGGAACTACGAGGAGCTCTGGCACGGCGAGAACCTGGGCCGGTTCCTGAACCTCTACGGGATCGAGTTCGACACCCAGGCCCGCATCGCCGACATCCGGGCCAACCTGTCCGTGCAGAACGTGATCAGCATCCTGACCACCATGACCAGCTCCTGGCTGCTGAAGGACTTCGCGGCCGTCTACCTGACCATCGGGGCCATCAACGAGCTGACCACGCTGACCGCCTACGGCGCTCTCACCCGTAAGAGCGGCCATCCGGTGCTCGGCGACCTGCTGGCCCGCATCATCAAGGACGAGCGCCGCCACTTCGCCTTCTACTTCAACTCGGCCAAGGAGTGGCTGTCCGACAACCCGAATGCCCAGCGAATCGACCGCTTCCTCCTGGAGCGGGTCTGGGTGCCGGTCGGAAAGG
The DNA here is from genome assembly GCA_035300005.1 of Candidatus Acidiferrales bacterium. Classification (GTDB taxonomy): domain Bacteria; phylum Chloroflexota; class Dormibacteria; order Dormibacterales; family Dormibacteraceae; genus DATGVT01. The sequence goes on along the minus strand of DATGVT010000380.1, from coordinate 3,457 downwards.
GGGTCAAGAACCAGGAGGAGGTGGACGCCCTGGCCCTCTACCTGTTCGATGACGAGCAGGGCGAGGAGGACGTCCTGCGCGTCGACGAGAAGATCCGCAAGCTGCCCGGGCTGGAAGGCATCCCACTGCTCTCCAACGCCCTGGCGGGCGCCCGTGCCCGAGTCGGGCGGGACCCGGAGTGGGCCTGGCGGCTGATCGAGAGCGAAGCCTGGGCGGTGTCCCCGCCTCGTCACTCGCCGATCCCCGGGCTGACCACTCGCCGCGCCACCGATGCGCCCGAGATGGCCGCCGCCGAGAGGGCCTAGCTCGAGGCCGGGGATGCCGGCGCGGCGGGCCTGGTTCGAGGCCCTGGCCGCGCTCGTCGTCTACTGGCTTCTGGCCCTGGCGCTGTTCGGCCGGGTCTGGACGCACCCGGCCCAGGCCTGGATCGGGGACGCCAAGGACCCCAAGCTCTTTCTCTGGTACCTGGGCTGGTTTCCGCACCAGCTGAGCGCCGGCCAGAACCCCCTGGTCACCGACTTCGTGGCCTACCCGCAAGGCACGAATCTGATGTGGAACACATCGGTCCCGTTCCCGGCCGTGCTGATCTGGCCGGTGACGGCGGTCTGGGGGCCCGTGGTCGCTTACAACCTGCTCGTCACCAGCGGAATCGCCTTCTCCGCCTGGCTCGGCTTCCTGGCCGCCCGGCGGTTCCTGGGCAGCTGGGGGCTGGCGTTCTTCGCGGGGCTGGTCTACGGGTTCAGCCCCGGGATGCTGGCCCAGGCGACCAGGCACCTGCACGTGGTCATCGAGCTCTTCCCGCCTCTGATGCTGATCCTGGCCGACGAGGTGCTCGTGCGCCGGCGCCGCAGCCCCGTGTTGCTGGGGGCGCTGGCGGGCCTTGCCACCGCCCTGCAGCTGCTGACCGGCGAGGAGGTGCTGGCCGTGACCGCGCTGGTCGCCCTGGTCGGGGTCGGCCTGCTGGCGCTGCTCAACCCGGGCGCGGTGGCCGCTCGGATCGGGTTCGCCGCCCGCGCGGGAGCGCTCGCGCTGGTGGTGTTCACGGTGCTGGCCGGCTATCCGCTCTGGGTGCAGTTCTTCGGCCACCAGCGCGTCTTCGGCCACCTGCAGCCGCAGGACGTCTACGTCAGCGACCTGCTCGCCTTCGTAGTCCCCAGCCAGTTCAGCCTGGTCCAGAGCCCGACCACCGCCTGGATGGTCTGGCACTTCACGGGCAACCCTTCCGAGAACAACGCCTACGTCGGCCTCCCGCTGCTGGCGCTCTTCGCTGCCGGTCTGGCTCTCAACTGGAGGCGCCCCGGCATTCGCTGGGCCGGCCTGCTGACGATCGCCATCGCGATCCTGTCCCTGGGCCCACACCTGCACGTCTCCGGCTTCGTGAGCCCGCTACCGCTGCCCTGGCTGGCGGTGGAGCAGCTCCCGCTGATGGACAGCGCGCTGCCGGCGCGCCTGATGCTGCCCGCCTTCCTGGGGGTGGGGATCGTGACGGCCTCGGTCTGGGATCCGCTCCGCCGAGCCCGGCCGGCCTGGCGCGGGGCCGCCGGGCTGGCGGCGGCCCTGGGGCTGGTCTTCCTCCTCCCCAGCCTTCCGTTCCCGGAGGCACGGTCCGACCTGCCGGCCTTCTTCCAGCCGGGCGGCGACGCCTCGCGGCTGCTCCCCGGCCAGGTGGTGCTGGTCGCGCCCTTCTCGAGCCACAACTCGACCGAAGCCATGTACTGGCAGGCGGCCGCGGGCTACCGGTTCCGGATGCCGGAGGGTGACGTCTTCACGCCCGGGCCGTACCTGGGCCCGCACCCAACCGACCTCCAGAGCTCGCTCGACACCTTGCTGATGGGCGGCCAGGTGACCGTCACCGACTCTGAGCGGCAGAACGCCATCCGGGACCTGAACCGCTCCCACGCCGAGGTGGTGGTGGTCGGCCCGAACCCTGGCCGGGACGCGATGGTCCGTTACTTCACGGAGGTGCTGGGGTATCGGCCGGAGATCTCAGGCGGGGTGGTGGTCTGGTGGGTAATTCCTTGCTGCTAGGTCCACAGCTGGGCGGCGTTGAAACCAGCTCATCCTGGCCACCAGGCCGAGGAACAGGAGCGCGCTGAGCGCGTAGGTGCTGGTCGCCAGCAGCTGCCAGAGGTCGAGGTGCAGGTCGAGCACCATGTCCCGAGGGACGCTCCGGTAGGGGCTGAGGTAGAACTCGGCTACGCCGGCGGCAGCGGCCAGCCAGAGCAGCGCCGAGCGCGTCCTCCAGGCGCGGTCGCCGAGCCAGACCAGCGCCGGCACCACCCAGACCCAGTGGTGCTCCCAGGTGATCGGCGAGATAAGCAGGGTCGCGCTGGCGCAGATGCAGGCCGCCAGCAGCTCGTCGCGGCGGCGGTGGGCCCAGGCCGCCAGCAGCAGCGTGGCGACGGCGATGGCGAGGCAGAGCAGCATCCAGGCCGGAAGGAAGCCCTGGCTGGTGTGAAACCAGCGGGCCAGCAGGCTGGCCAGTGACTGGCTGTGCACGTTCTGCGGGTCGCCCACCCGCTGGGTCTGGAAGACGGTGCCGCCCCAGTAGTCCAGGGAGTCGCGAGGAAGCAGGATCCAGGCGGCCGCCACCGTCGCCGCCCAGGCGACCAACGCCGTGGCCGCGGCCCGCAACCGGCGCGTGACCAGCAGGTAGAGGACGAAGAAGGCCGGCAGCAGCTTGACCCCGGCGGCGAGGCCGATGCCGGCTCCCTTCCAGCGGTTCTCGTCGGGGAGCGAGAGGTCGAGCAGGATGACGAACATCAGGACCAGGTTCACCTGCCCGAGCAGGAGCGTGACCGAGACCGGGTCGAGGCCGATCGCGACCAGGCTGATGACGGCCGTCAGGGCCGGCCGGCGGAGCCTGTCGGTGACCCCGACCCAGCCCAGGCAGACCCAGACCGAAGCCTCCAGGCAGAGCACCGAGATGACGGTGACCACGAGCGCCAGGCCGAGGCCGGACAGCGCCAGCAGGGGCAGGAACAGCAGCGCGGCGAAGGGCGCGTAGGTGAAGCCGGCACCGGGCCGGCCGCCGTAGAGGTTTCCGTACAGCTGCTGCCCGTGGAGGATCGCCTGCGCCCCCCGCTGGTAGACATGGGCGTCGTACATCAAGCCGCTGTCGGCCTGGAAGAACAGCAGGCGCAGGCCCGTCACCACCAAGGCCAGCGCCAGGAACGCGGCCGGGATCGCAGCCGGGCCCTTGGGCCGGAAAAGCAGTGGGACTACGCCCCAAGCGTACGAGAACGTGCCCCCGGGGAGACTCGAACTCCCACTGAATCGGGTTTAAGCCGACCGCCTCTGCCGTTGGGCTACGGGGGCGGGCCAATCATCCATCAGCGCTGCGAATAGTCGAAGAACCCCTTCCCCGTCTTCCGGCCCAGCTCCCCCGCCTCCACCTTCCGCTTGAGCAGGGCCGGCGGCTCCGGGCCGTCGCCCTGGCGCTGGCGGTCGAGCATGG
>DATGVT010000379.1:0-4472 GCA_035300005.1 Candidatus Acidiferrales bacterium | reverse complement strand
CCGCCTGCACGGCCGTGTAGTAGAGCGGGAAGATGTGGAAGACGAAGACCGCCACCGCGGCCAGCAGCCCGGCGGCGGTCAGCAAGCGCCGGCGGAGACGCCAGCGGCTGGTGCCGGTCGCCCCTCGGACTCGAGGCGCGGCAGGTCTGACGGCAGCGCTGAATGGGGGAAGCTCCGACTCCGGGACTGAGGAGCGCGGCGATCGCTCCACCCAGCGCAGCCCCAGCCAGGCCAGCAGGAAGGCCGGCGGCAGCTGGGTCACGGCGAGGGCGGCCGCGTAGCCGACCCGGCCGGCAAAGATCCCCTGCATGTAGGCCTGGGTCCCGATCGTCGGGAAGGTGATCCGGCCGCCGGTCTCGACGTAGACGGCGACGAAGTCGAGGTAGCTGATGACGACCCCGATCAGGAGCCCGAGCAGGAGGAAGCGGCGGTTCAGCGGCACCATCACGTGCCAGAAGAAGCGCCAGGCGTTGCGGGCCTCCAGGCGGCCGTAGTCGAGCAGCTCCTCCGGGATGGCGTTGAAGCCGGCGAGCGTGAAGATGGCCACGATCGACGAGCCCCGCCAGACGCTCATCAGGGCGATGCTCAGCACCGCCCAGGCTCCGTTTCCGAACAGGCCCTCCAGCCAGAAGCGAACGACCAGCGCCTGGTGCGTGTAGAAGGACACGAACGGCGGTGTCATCAGCCAGTACCAGGCAAAGGCCGAGAAGGAGCTCGGGAACGCCCAGGGGATGAAGACCGCCAGGAAGACCAGGCTGCGGCCGAGGAAGCGCCACCAGAGAAGCAGGCCGGTCAGAACTCCGATCAGCACCTGGACGGCCGCGGTCAGCACGACCAGCACCAGGGTGTTGCGAGCGGCCTCCCAGTACTCGGGGTCGGCGAAGATGGCGGCGAAGTTGCCCAGGCCGATGAAGGGCCCGCTCGCCTCGAACCCCCGGGCGTCGGTGAAGCTGACCCCGATGTCGAAGGCGACCGGCCAGGCGAGCATGAGCAGCACCGCCGCCAGCGCCGGTAGGCAGAGGGCGTAGCCGGCCAGCAGCCGGCGCCGGCGAGCCCCACCCGGCGCCAGCGGGAAGGTGGCTGCCCGTGCCGCCCGCTGGCCTGCGGCGTTCACCGGTGGTAGTGTGCCTCTCCGACGTGGGCACCGCGACGCGCGCTGTCCCATCGGAGAGGGGCCGCGGCACTCGCCTGCCCCGAATCCGAACCGAAGCCCTGCTCGGCTACGGCCTGATCAGCCCCGTCCTCGTCTACATCCTGGTCCTGGTCGCCTACCCGTTCTTCCTTTCCATCTACTTCAGCGTCAGCAACGTGACGGTGGCGGGCGGCGACCAGAGCTTCGTCGGCCTGGCCCACTACCAGGAGCTGCTCGGTGACGAGGTCTTCCAGAAGGCGGTCTGGAACTCGCTCAGCTTCACCGTCCTGGCCGAGGTCGGCAAGGCCGTGCTCGGGATCGGCCTGGCCTTCCTGCTGCTGCGCCACATGCCCGGCAAAAAGATCATCCGCGGCTTCCTGATGCTGCCCTGGACGCTGCCCATCTCCCTCTCGCTGCTCAGCTGGAGGTGGATGTTCGACCCCCAGTTCAGCACCATCAACTGGGCGATCGCCCAGCTGCACCTGATGAACCCGCCCTATCCCGACTGGCGGGGAGACGCGCTCTGGGGCTACCTGGGCATCCTGATCGTGAACATCTGGCGCGGGTTCCCGTTCTCGGCCGTGATCGTCCTGGCCGGCCTCACCTCGATCCCGAGCGACATCTATGACGCCGCCAAGGTCGACGGGGCGGGCTTCTTCCGGACCTGGCACTACGTGATCACGCCGATGATCGCGCCCATCATCTTCATCGGGCTGATCTTCGACGTCACCTTCACCCTGGGCGACCTCACGATCGTCTACCTGCTCACCAACGGAGGGCCCGGCTACACGACCCAGATCGTGCCCCTGCTCGCGTTCCAGACCGGGATCCAGGGGGGCAACCTCTCAACCGGCGCGGCGATGGCGCTGATCTTCTTCCCCTTCCTCTTCGTGGCCGTCGTGTTCTTCCTGCGCCTGCTCTACCGGAGGCAGGCCGCCACGTGAGCGTGCTGCCGGCCCGCCCGCTCAGGTGGCGCAAGGTCCGCGACGGCACCCTGGTCGGCCTCGCCTTCGCCTTCTACCTGTTCATCGCGGTGATCCCGATCTGGTGGATGGTCAGGGCCACCTTCGTGGCCGACTACGACCTGGTCGACCTGCAGGTCAACCCGTTCTGGTACAAGCAGCCGCTGTCGTTCGACCACATCAAATATCTCTTCGAGCACACCCGCTTTCTGACCTGGTACGGCAACACCTACCTGGTCGCCTTCTTCGTGGTGCTGATCACGCTGGCGCTCTGCGTCCCGGCCGCCTATGCCCTGGCGCGGCTGCGCTTCCGAGGCGCCGAGAACATCGGGATCGGGGTCTTCATGACCTACCTGATCCCGCCCATCCTGCTCTTCTTGCCCCTCAACCAGATCGTGGTCAACCTGCTGCAGCTGCCCAACAGCAAGTGGGCGATGGTGGCCGTCTACCCCACCTTCACGGTGCCCTTCTGCCTCTGGCTCCTGATCGGGTTCTTCAGGCGGATCCCGATCGAGCTGGAGGAGGCTGCCGTGGTGGACGGGGCCAACCGCTGGCAGGCGGTCTGGCGGGTGGTTCTCCCACTCACGATCCCCGGCATCCTGACCGCAGCCATCTTCGCTTTCACGCTCTCGATGCAGGACTTCCTGTACGCGCTGACCTTCGCCAGCAGCTCCAGCCAGAAGGTGCTCAACACCGGCGTGCCTACCGAGCTCATCCGCGGCGACCTCTACTTCTGGGGCGAGCTGATGACCGGCGCGCTGCTAGCGGGCGTGCCGGTGGCGATCGTCTACAACTTCTTCCTCGACTACTTCGTCGAGGGGATCACGGGCGCCCTTAAGTAGGGGCGGGACCTGTCCCGCCCGAAGCCGTTCCGGCGCCGGCGATGCCCACCGGGCAGGCCACGCCGGTACCGCCCAGGCCGCAGTAGCCGTTGGGGTTCCGGGCCAGGTACTGCTGGTGGTAATCCTCGGCGAAGTAGAACTCGGGCGCGTCCGCGATCTCGGTCGTGATCCGCCCGTGCCCGGCGGCCGTCAGCGCCTGCTGGAAGGCGCTGCGGGACTCCTCCGCGGCGCGGCGCTGCTCGTATGAGCTGACGTAGATCGCCGAGCGGTACTGGGTCCCCACGTCGTTGCCCTGGCGCATGCCCTGGGTGGGGTCGTGCGACTCCCAGAAGACCCGCAGCAGCTCGGGATAGGTGACCTGCGCGGGATCGAAGACGACGCGCACGGCCTCAGCGTGGCCCGTCTGCCCGGAGCAGACCTCTTCGTAGGTGGGGTTGGGGGTGAACCCGCCCTGGTAGCCGGCCGCGGTCACCAGGACCCCCGGGGTCTGCCAGAACTTGCGCTCCGCGCCCCAGAAGCAGCCGAGGGCGAAGTCGGCCAGCGCGGACCCTTCCGGGTACGGCGGGGCCAGCGACGCGCCCGACACCAGGTGCAGGCCAGGCGTCGAGACGGGCCGGGATCGACCTGGCAGCGCGTCCTCGGCCGCCGGCAGCTCCTGCTTGTGCCGCGAGAACAACCACATCTTGTCTCTCCTATCTCCTCTACGCGAACTGCAGCTCGGTCGTGATGTCGATCGAGCCGCCTATGCTCCGGGCGACCGGACAGCGGCCGGCATGGAACGCGTGGGCGCGTTCGGCCGCTTCCCGCTTGTCCTCGGGGCAATCCTTGAGTAGGTAGCGCACGCGGATCCGCTTGATCACCAGGACCTTGTCCTCTACGTGTACGTCCCCTTCAGCCTCGGCGGTCAAACGTCCGCCGCCGGCATCGATCCCGCGCGCCTCCAGCGCGCCGCCCAGGGTCCCGGCCAGTCAACCGGCGGCCGCCGCGACGACGTAGTCGAGCGTGGTCGCGTGCTCGGGATACTGGCCCGGCGCGGTGCCGTAGTGCTCGCGGACCTCGTCGTGCGTGCCGAAGACGACCGGGTCGGCCTCGGCGGGAAGGTACGCCTGCCGGAGCGGACCGCGCTCGCGCACGATGCGGACGCGGGAGACATACCGCGGCTGCTCGTCCATTCGCAGTCTTGAACCCATGCCGCGCCGCCGCTGTTCCGCGCCATCAGCCCTCGCCCAGCGCCGCGTTGACCATCTCAATGACCTGGGTCGCGGCGTTGAAGTCGGGCGTGAGCCGGTTCTTGGTCACGGCGCACGCGATCCCGCTCGCGGTGTCCCCATAAAGCGAAGCTGCCACCCGAGCCGCCCAGGCCAAACAGCTGGTCGATGAAGGCCTGGACCTGTGTCTGAATATCGCTCATGACCATTCCTCCGACTGAACGGGGTTCGGACCCGTTGTGAAGAATCCTGGCTGGAGAGGGTCAGGAGTGCGCCTGAGAGGAATCGAACCTCTGGCCTCGTGCTCCGCAGGCACGCGCTCTATCCG
>DATGVT010000378.1:0-2614 GCA_035300005.1 Candidatus Acidiferrales bacterium | reverse complement strand
TAGGAAGGCCCGCGGCCTCCGCCCGGACCCGCGCCTCGCGCAGGACCGGCGGCGGCTGCCGGTAGCGGCGGGTCCACCAGGAGCCGGCCCTGATGCTCAGCGCCACCGCCGGCTCCAGAGGGCCGTAGCCCTTCAGGCCGTACATCCCCCGGGCCCAGTGCGGCAGCAGTGTGATGGCGCCCGCCACCACCAGCCGCCAGGCCGGCGGCCGCAGCGGCGACTCGGGCGGATGGAAGAGCAGCTGCAGCCCGTCCCGCGCCGGCTCGGTGATGCGCAGCTGCGAGCGGTAGCCGCGCAGCCTCTCCACCATCTCGCGGTAGGTGGCGGGCACGTCCGCCAGGCGGAGGCCCACCAGCTCCGCCTGGCGCACCATCTCGCCGACGTAGGCGTCGGCCGCGCTCTTCGGGAGCCGGCCGGCGAAGCGGCGGTAGGCGACCACGAAGGAGTCGACCAGGACCATGTGGATCCAGAGCAGCAGCTCCGGGTCCTCGGCGCTGTAGGCGAGGCCGGTGACCGGGTCGACGCCCCGGATCCTCCGGTGCACGGCGCGCACGCGACGCCCCGCCTCCTGGGCCGCCGCGCGGTCGCCGAAGACGGTGGTCACGACGTAGTCGCTGGTCCGCTGGAAGCGACCCCAGACATCCTCCCGGTACTGGCTGTGCTGCTCCACGGCCGCGATCGCGAGCGGGTGGAGCGCCTGCAGCATCAGGGCGCGGACCCCGCCGACCAGGAGGCCGGGATGCGCGTGCAGCCTCCAGGCCGTGGAGCCGGGGCCGAAGAGCCCGGCGTCGTCGCCCATGTCTCGGAGTCTAGGCGCAGCCCCGCAGGTGGAGCGGCGCCGGCGTCACCCGGACCTCGTAGTCGCCCTGGGCGCTGACGCTGACCAGGCGCCCGCCGCCCCGGTCCTTCTCGGTGGTCGCCCAGCCGTTCGAGCTGACGACCACCTCGCCGGTCACCTCGGCCGGGATGTAGACCTGGGTCGGGGGACTCCCGTCGGGCGAGTGGCCCCTGAGACGGAAGGCGCCGGTGGCGGGGTCATACGCGAAGGAGATGAGCGTCCCCGCCGCCGCGCGCGGCCAGACCCTCGCCAGCAGCCGCTCGCGCGACGCCCGCAGGCAGCCGTTCTGCGGCTTGGGCGTTGCGTCGGCGGCGGCCGCCGGCCGGTCGCTGGCGCAGCGCTGGTCGCCGGACTCCCCGAACACGGACGCGTAGACGCCCCAGGTGCGGGTGGCTGAGCAGTTCTCCTTCCAGGGCCAGAAGGTCGACCCGACCTGGTGGCGGTCCTGGGCCTCCAGCTGCCGGCTCAGCAGCGGGTCCTCGTTCGGCTCGTAGCCGTACTCGCTGACGAAGAGGGCGGCTCCCAGCGACCGCGCCTCGGCGCCGGCGCTGCGGTACGAGAGGTCGTAGCCGCCGGGCGGGTAGCTCGCCGTCTCCGGCTTCTGCCCGAGCATGGCGTCCAGGGTGAACTTGTGGGTGTAGGCGTGGATCGCGTAGACGACGTTGGGATAGGAGCTCAACGGCTGCGGCAGGTCGGTGGCGAAGTCGGTGAGCTCGCGCAGGTGGTCCGCCTCCACGAAGAAGAGGTGGCGGCGGTCGTGGACGCCGAGGTCGGGGTAGCCGCACGGTGCCACGGCGGGCCAGCCGCTCGGGCAGGGCAGGCCGTCGCCAGCCCCGGCCAGGGCGTCGATCACCCGCCGGTAGAAGGGAAACAGGAAGAGGTCTTCGAACCAGGGCAGGTCGAAGAAGCCGGGCCAGGGCTCGTTGAACACCCCGTAGCCGACCACGGCGCTGTCCTCGCGGAAGCGGCGGCCGAGGGCAGCCAGCGCTCCGATGTAGTGGTCCTGGAGGCCGGCGCGGTTGAGCCAGAAGTTGGTGAAGGCGGCGCCCACGGCCGGGTTGATCTCGCGCTGGCCGATGAAGTTCTGGGAGGGGAGGCCGTCCGTGATGGTGGCCCAACGCGGAGCCCCGGTGTAGTAGTAGAGGGTGGGCAGGTCCGCGCCCGGCAGGCTGGCCCGGGCCGGCCGGCCGACGTAGCGCGAGTAGGCGTTCTCGTGCATGTCCAGCATCACGTAGACCCCCTCAGCGCGCGCCCAGCCGACCACCTGCGCGACGCGGTCGAGGTAGGTCTGGTCGTAGCCGCCGGGCCGCGGCTCGAGCAGGCTCCAGGAGAGCGCCAGGCGAAGGACGTTGAAACCCAGCTGGCGCATCTCGGCCAGGTCGTTGCGGCAGAGCGGCGGCACCCGGACGGTCGCGAAGTTCGCCGGGCAGCGGCCCTGCTCGTAGGCGGCAGGATCGATCGGACAGAGGGGCGGCGGGCTCTCGTCGCCGGAATCACTGCCCGACCAGAAGTCCATCAGGCCGCCTGCCACCACTCCCCGCAGGATCACCCGCCGGCCCTCGGGATCGGCGATGAACGGTGTGCCGCGGGCCGGATGCTCGACGTGCAGCCAGGGCAGCGGGGCTCCCCCGGAGTCCAGCGCCGGCGGCGACCGGCGCAGGCGGGCGTGGAGAGCAACCAGGTCGGCGCCCGGGTAGCTCAGGAGCGCCAGGACCGCGACCAGGAGGCCGGCCGCGGCGCGCCTCACAGCAGCGCCGAAGCCAGGAACCAGCCGAT
>DATGVT010000377.1:0-1647 GCA_035300005.1 Candidatus Acidiferrales bacterium | reverse complement strand
TTTCCAGGACGCCGACGAGGTCTGGCACATAGGGGACTGGCAGGAGGAGGCGGTGCTCGATGGGCTCCGCGCTCTGGGCAGGCCGATGACAGTGGTCAACGGCAACGCGCCCGACGACCCCCGCTACTCGGAGCGGGTCGTGCGTCGCCTGGAGGGCCTGGAGGTGGGCATGGTCCACCGGCCGCCGAAGACGGGCGACGCCTGGGCCGCCCAGCTCGACCTCTGCATCCACGGCCACACCCACCGCTGGCGCGACGAGACCCGGGGCCGGACGCGGTTCATCAACGTCGGCACCCCGACCGTTCCGGGGCCCGGCCAGGCCCGCACGATCGCGATCCTGGAGATCGACGGCCGGGAAGCCAGGCTCCGGAAGATCGTGCTCTAGCCGGCCCGCGTGAGCTGAGCGCCTCCCTCGTGCACCAGTACGTGGTGCCGCCGGCATAACAGGACCATCCGGTCCACATTCGTCTTGCCTCCCAGCTCCCAATGGTCCAGGTGATGGGACTCACACCAATCGGCCGTTCGATCGCAAGCCGGAAAGACACAGCCGCCGTCCCGCGCCAGCATCGCCTTCTTCTGGCGCTTGGTGGCCAGCCGCCGAGCCCTCCCCATCTCCAGCGGGTTGCCGTTGTGGTCAACCCGGAGCAGGGTCACCGAGCCTTCGCAGGCCAGCCGCCGGGCGGTCTCAGCGCTGATCGGGGTGCCATCCTCCAGCCGGGCGGCCGGCGCGTCCGGCTCTCCGGCCAGGGTCTCCTCGCGCACGATCACTGTCAGCTGCGCTCTCGCCTGGCCGGGCTTCTGGCAGAGGTCCAGCATCGCGTCAGCGTTCCTCTGCTCCGGGCTGCGGTGGTCGTCTGCTGCCGGCGGCCCGGACACCCGGTCCAGGGTCAGCCGGAGCAGCGCTCCGCCCTCGGGCGGCAGGGCGCCCTCCAGGCCGACCATGCCGTCCGGCAGCCCGTAGATCCGCAGCCGGCGCTTTCTGTACTGCTCGGCCGCCAGCCGGGCCATCCCGTCCGCGTCCAACCTATGCCGGAGGTCCCTGGCCGCCAGCCGGACCTCGGCCGGGTCTTTCTCTTTGGCCACGCTCAATAGCTCACCCTCGGCCGCCGGGCCCAGGTCCTGGGTGGCGCGGGCGATCTCCAGCGCGTGCTCGATCCCGATCTCGCCCGCCGCCAGCGCCTTCGAGGTCGACTCCAGCTCCGGCAGCTGGCGGGCCAGCTTGACCTGCCGATCGGCCGAGAAGCCAGAGAGGTGGCAGTGGTTGCGCAGCCAGCTGGTGGTCGAGGTGTCGCCGCTGGGACCGAACCCCCGCCCTCGGTCGAAGGCCTCCACCCAGCGTGCGCGCTCGGCTTCCGCCCGGCTGAGGAAGCGGCTGATCGCCTCCAGCCGGGGACCAATCTCGACCGGCGCGATGCCGTCCAGGTCGACCCCGGACACCAGCGCCAGGCCCTCCTCCATGCGCGCCATCCCGCCCTCAAACATCTGTTCGATTGTACCAGAAAAGTCGGCCCGATTTGAACTCGATTTACCGAATACTTGGGGCCTGAAAACCCTCACCACCAAGCGCCTCCACCTGCGGGGCTGGCGGCCGGAAGACGAAGCCCCCTTCGCCGCCATCAACGCCGACCCCGAGGTGGCGCGCTACCT
>DATGVT010000376.1:0-1578 GCA_035300005.1 Candidatus Acidiferrales bacterium | reverse complement strand
GCAATCGAGGCGACGGTTTCGGCAGTCTGGTCGAGGAACTGGGGGTCGTCCAGCTCCTTCAGATCGGTGGGCAGGCAGAGCAGCGCCTGGGACAGATAGTCGAATGGCGACGCCAGGATCAGCTCGTGCGCCTCTGCTTCGCGCAGGCCCACCCCCCGCCGGAAATAGTCAAAGGAGTCGGCCACCGCCAGGCTGGCGGAGGTGAAGACCACGGTCTCCTTGTCCTGGATGACCCGCTCGGCCAGGGTGCGGCCGGCGTCTGTGGGGACGACCTGCAACAGCGGCCGGCCAGACCGGCGCTCGATGACCAGCCAGTACATGCGGTCCGGACGCGCCTGGGCGAAGGCTTCGTGCAACAGGTCCGTTAGCGTGCTGAGCTGGATAGCCCGCAGGTCGAGCTCATGGACGGCGTGACCGTTGAGCCCGTCGGGGTCGGCCTGGTCGAGGCCGGCCTCAAGCGCGCGGCAGACCCCCGACAGCCGATCGGTCAGGCGCCGCCCGGCGGCGACCAGGCTGGCAAACCCAGGCAGCTGGCGGCCGGCCGGGTCGAGCAACACCCGGTTTTCCCCAAACAGGCGCGGGTCCTGGTCCACCGGCGGCTGCTTCACAAAGCTCTGCACCTCGGCGAAGAACTGGGCCGCCCCTTCCCGGGCGGCGGCCGCCTCCACGGTCAGGGTGGAGTCGGGCAGCTGGATGACCGCGGCCAGCCAGGTCAGGGCTTGCTCCAGGTTCTCGAGCAGGACGGCCTCCGACAGCCGCACGGTCAGATTCTCGACGGCGGCCTCCTCCAGCTGGTGGGCTTCGTCCACGATCAGGTGCTGGTAGGGCGGGAGGACCGTGCCCCCCGACAGCGCGTCCGCCAGCAGGAGGGCATGGTTGGTGACCACCAGGTCGGCGGCCCGGGCCGCGTGGCGGCTGTTCCAGTAGAAGCATGCCTGCTGCTGGTAGTTCTGGCAATGGGGACCCAGGCAGTCGTCGGCCGTGGACGCCGCCCGCGCCCAAAACAGCTCGTCCAGCCCGGCGAGGCGGATCTCGGATCGATCCCCGGTCTGGGTCTGCGCCAGCCAGACCAGCATCCGCAACTTGAACTTCACCTCGTCTGCAAACCAGCTTCCATCGGGCCGGCGGCTGGGCGCGTTCAGGTAGCGGTTCCAGCGGCGCAAGCTGACGTAGTTCGCCCGGCCCTTGAGCAGGACGGCGTTGAAGTCGAAGGGCAGCCAGCTCTGCAAGAACGGGATGTCTTGGTGGAACAGCTGCTCCTGCAAGGTGAGGGTGTTGGTCGCCACCACCACCCGCTCCTTGAGGGCCGCCGCTCGATGGACCGCCGGCAACAGGTAGGCGAGCGATTTGCCGGTCCCGGGGCCGGCCTCGACCATCAGGCGGCCGCCGCGTTGAAAGAGCTGGGCGACGGCCAGCGTCATCTGCTGCTGCGACTCGCGCATCTCGTAGTCCGGCAGTCGCTCGGCCATGGGGCCCTCGGGGTCGAGCAGCGCTCGGATGGCCGCCGGATCGCGTGGGCCGGCGGGCGGCCGCGTGGCCGCCGCCCGGGGTGGAACGATCGGGACGGTCAGGCCGCTG
>DATGVT010000375.1:0-3370 GCA_035300005.1 Candidatus Acidiferrales bacterium | reverse complement strand
GAAGACCCGGCTGTTCTGGCCGCCGAAGGTGACCTTGAGATCAAGGGCGGTGAAGACGCGCAGCGTCCGGCTGACCGCGTTGTACTGGGCGCCATCCGCCTCCAGCCCGCCGAGCCGCAGGTCGCGGAGCATCCCCAGCAGCCGCGAACCGTCAGGCGCGGCCGGATAGAAGGCATCGGTCGCGTAGAGCTTGGCGTCGATCGTGAAGGGCTTGTCCCCGAACGGGCTCGGGTCGGCGTCCACCGGCTCGTCCTGGCTCGGCCACAGGTCCACGTTGTTGAGGACGTAGCTGGAAGCGCTCATCAGATTGGCCGCGACGGTGGCGCCCAGCGGGACCGCGAAGAAGCCGGTGAACGCGGGTACGTTGGGGGCGCCCACCCGCTCCCGGTTGCCCATGCCCGCCATGGACATGTCCGTGAAGCCCCGGCCGCCGCCCAAACGGGAGACGAAGTGCGCCGCCGGAAGGGTGAGCATGACCTCGAAGCTCTGTGTGTCGCTCGACACCAGCCGCACCGCGGGCCCGTCGCCGGCCCCCGGCGCCGCCGCCGCTCCGCCGCACGCCTGGCTGCCCGGCTGCGTCAGGAGCATGGCATCGACCTGAAGGGCGTCGGCCTCGATCAGTCCCGCCTGGGCCACCGAGAGCTTCTTCTCCTTCTGGGCGCTGGCCTCGTTGCGAAGGGCCATCAGGATGTTGGCGGCGGTGCAGGGCTGGCCGCGTCCGGCTGCCGCGGCGGCCGCCTGGGCCTTGGCCAGCAGCGAGCTGCCAGGTCCCAAAGCCCCGACGTCGGCGAGCAGCCGGGCGAAGTCGGTGGAGGGTCCGGGCCCGACGGCGGCGGCCTGGCCAGCTCCAGACAGGAGGAGACCGCCCGCCACCGCGAGCGCCACCACGCGGAAGCGCACACCTGCCATCACAACCCACCCCCATGCCTCGCGTCGCGAGGCGCTGCGCTCCTTGACGCCGGCTGGCCGGATTATCGACCACGGCGCGGGGTTGTCAAGCGGCCCGGCCGACTCCTGGCTAAGCTGCTCCTGAAGGAGGTTCGGCATGGCCACCAGGATCACCATCGACGTCTTCAGCGGCCGGAAGAACCCTGAAGTGGTGCTCAAGGGAGACCAGGAGCTGGAACTCCTGAACCGCCTGCGCCCGGGCCGGCGGCTGAAGAGGACAGAGAGCAGGCCGGCTCCCCTATCCGTACTCGGGTACCGGGGTCTGCTCGTCGAGCAGCTGGGCCGTCCGCTGCGCGGTCTGCCCAGGGTGTTCAGGGTGGCCAACGGAGACCTGATCGGCGAAGGCTTGGGCCACCGGGCCAGCGACGAGAACGTGGAGGACTTCGTGTGCGGCTCGACCGGGCCCTTCCGTCCCCTGGGGTTGGGTGGGCGCTTCTCGAGCTGGGTCCTGAAGGAGGTCGACCGCTATAGAGACCTCCGGAAAAGGTGGCCGAGCAGAAAGGTGAAGTGGCCGCGTGGGAACCCTTGCCGGTGCGCGCCTCTCTACGAGCCGGACTGGTGGAACAACGATCCGACCAGGCTCGGCTGCAACAACTGCTACAACTACTCGACGGACTACCGGACGGACAACTTCGCCCAGCCTGGCTACGCCTCCGGCGTCTCTCACAGCCTGACCTGCGCGACGGTCACGCCGGCGGCCGCGGCCGATGGTCTGATCGACTCACCCGGGGCCAACAACCACTGCCCTGACGAGGGACACCTGGTGGCGCTGGTGATCGCCCCCGGGTCTGACTACCACTGGTACCGGAAGGGCCGGAACGGCTACTGGAGCCACAAACCGGGGAACACGCCGGTGACCAACCTGGACAACTCCGGCCAGCTGATCCCGGATCCCAGGACCGCCGACCGCGGGCCGTACACGATCTACTGCACCTTTATGGTCGTGATGCATGGCCACATCAAGATCAAAGGCAACTACTGCTAGTTCCACCCCGAGCTGGACGGCCGGCGCGTCGGTCTTCTCGGGCCGGCCCGATCCCAGCTGGCCCGTAAGCGCCGCCACCGCCGCCGAGCTGGTCCGGATCTGGGAGTCGCTGCCGCCGGAGGCGGCGCCGGGTGGTCCGCCGCCTCCCGGGCTGGGCTATCGGGGCTGCTTCCTCCGCAGCCCCGACGGCCGGGTGTGGACCGCCTTCGGCGAGTCGGTCCAGCTCGAGAGCGGCACCGCCAGGGAGGGGCGTCTGGACGCCGGCGCCAGGTTCGAAAGCGCAGTCCTGCGGACCGCTCCCGAAGGTCTCCTGCCCGCCTGGGCTCCCAGGCCGCGCCGAGGCTGCTGACCCGGGCGCCGGCGGGTCAGAGCCGGGGCAGGGCGCGTTTGGCCAGCGCCGTGAGCAGCGCCAGGCGGTCGCCGGGGCCGCCGTAGAAGAGCGAGAGCTCGGCCTTGCCCTTCAAGACGGAGAGGGTCGAGGTGGGAGTGCCGCTGGAGGTGGCCGAGAACAGCGCGTCGTCGCCCAGTCCCGAGATCTTCTGAGGATTCTCGAACGGGTAGGCCGCGTGCTCGCGGTCGCCGATCTCCGGGCTCAGACGGACTAGCAGGCGGGCGGCGCCGGAGTAGGTGCAGGTCGTGATGTGGTTGGCCGGCCCCTGGCCCAGCTCGCCGGGTCCAGCCTGGACGCCGAAGCCGGCGCTGACATCCTGCTGGGTCACGGCCTGGCAGGCGGTCAGGTTCGTGGCGGCCTTCGACGACCCGCCGGCGCCAGAGGTCTGCGCTGAGCCACCGCACCCCACCAGCAGAAGGGCGATCACTCCGGCCCAGAGGTAGGGCCGGCTGAGGACAAGCATGGGGTTCAACCCGTGACCATGATGCGCCGGCGCTCGAGGTCCGCGATCTCCGGCTCCTTGTAGCCCAACTCGCGCAGAACCTCGACCGAATGCTCGCCCAGCCGCGGGCCCGAGCGTGTCAGGCGCGCGGGGGTGCCGGTGAGGCGCATCGCCGAGCGCAGCTGGCGGACCGGGCCCATGGTCGGGTGCGGGAGGTCCTGGAAGAAGCCGCGTTCCAGCAGGTGAGGGTCGTTGAAGACCTGGGCGTAGTCCTGGATCGCCCCGCAGGGAACCCCGGCCTCCTGCAGCACCGAGATCCAGTGCCCGACCGGACGGGTCGCGGTCACCGCCTCGATCACCGGCATCAGCTCGCCCAGGTGCGCGTGCCGGGAGGCGTTGTCCACAAAGCGGGGGTCGTGCTCGAGCTCCGCCAGGCCGAGCGCCTGGCAGAACGAAGCCCAGTTCCGGGGTGAGGTGGCGCCGATGGTGAAGAAGCCGTCGGATGCCCTTACCGCCTGGTAGGGCGCAGAGGTCTGGTGGGCCGAGCCCAGGGGCCGGGGCACCTCGCCGGTGGTGAAGAACTTGCCCGCCTCCCAGATCGCCA
>DATGVT010000374.1:0-11653 GCA_035300005.1 Candidatus Acidiferrales bacterium | reverse complement strand
CGAAAAGGTGATGGCGATGCAGGCCTACAACGAGATCGAGGAGGCGGAGTGGGTCGCCGACGAGATCACGCGGCTGCACAAGACCGAGGAGCGCGGCTACTCCGACTTCGCGATCCTCTATCGCACCAACGCGCAGTCGCGCTCCTTCGAGGATGTGCTGGCGCGCCGCCGCATTCCATATCGGCTGGTGGGCGGGGTCCGGTTCTGGGAGCGGAGGGAGATCAAGGACCTGCTCGCCTACCTGCGCTTCCTCTACAACCCCTCCGACCCGGTCAGCTTCGCGCGCATCACCGGCGTGCCCAGGCGCAAGCTGGGCCCCGCCACGGTGGACGCGCTGGTGGCCCACGCCCAGGCCACCAGCCAGGACCTGATGCAGGTGCTGGCCGCGCCGGGCTCGGCCCCCGGGCTGCCCCGCAGCGCGCTCCAGCCTCTGGGCCGCTTCCGTGCCCAGCTGGAGTCGCTGCGCGCGATGCTCGGCGTGCTGCGGCCGAGCGAGCTGATCGACACCGTGATCGAGGTGATCGGGCTGCGCGAGCACTACGCGGACGGGACGCTGCAGGGCGACGCCCGGCTGGAGAACCTGGACGAGCTGCGCGGGCTGGCGCAGGAGTTCGACGAGCTGGAGCCGGCGGCGGCGCTGGAAGGCTTCCTGACCGAGGTGGCCCTGGTCTCGGACGTGGACGCCTACGACGAGTCGGGGGAGGGAGTGACCCTGATCACGCTGCACATGGTGAAGGGGCTGGAGTTCCCGGTCGTGTTCCTGGCCGGGCTGGAGGAGGGGCTGCTGCCCCACCAGCGGGCGCTGGAGGCCGACGCCGGCAAGGACATGGCCGAGGAGCGCCGCCTCTGCTACGTCGGCATCACCCGGGCCAAGCAGCGCCTCTACCTGAGCTGCGCCTTCCGGCGCCACCTGCACGGGCGGACCCAGCCGGCCTTCCCCAGCCGGTTCCTGCTCGATATCCCGCCCGCCCTGCTGGCCACCGGCCGCGGCTCGGCGCCCATCGCCCCGCCGCGGGGCGGCTACCGTGAGCGCCTGGCGCAGCGGCAGGTGGAGGCGGCGCCGGTGCCGCCGCCCGTCCAGCGCTTCGCGACCGGCGACCGCGTGGAGCACACGAGCTTCGGGTCGGGGGTGGTGGTGAAAAGCACGCTGACCCGCACCGACGAGGAGCTGGTCGTCAAGTTCGACCGCGCCGGTCTCAAGATCCTGAGCGGGACCCTGGCGCCGCTGAGCAAGGTGTGAGCAAGACCAAGACCCGCGGCCTTGGAAAGCGGGCCGAGGAGCTGAGGCAGCTCATCCGGCGCCACGAGCACGCCTACTTCGTGCTCGACCAGCCGGAGGTCACCGACGCCGAGTTCGACGCCCTGGTGCTGGAGCTGCGCCGGCTGGAGGAGCAGCACCCCGAGCTCGTCACCCCCGACTCGCCCACCCAGCGGGTGGGCGGCGAGGCCGGCGAGCAGTTCGCCAAGGTGCGCCACCGCTCGCCCATGCTCAGCCTGCAGAACGCCTTCGACGAGCAGGAGATCCGGGCCTTCGACCGGCGTGCGCGCCAGGGGGCGGGGGAAGGGGTCACCTACGTGACCGAGCTCAAGATCGACGGCCTCGCGATCAGCCTCACCTACGCGGGCGGGCGGCTCCGGCGCGCCGCCACGCGTGGCGACGGCCTGACCGGCGAGGACGTGACCGCCAACCTTCGAACCATCCGCAGCGTCCCGCTCGCGGTGGAGCCGCTCAAGGGGCTGCCGGAGGATTTCGAGGTGCGGGGCGAGGTCTATTTCCCGCTGGCCAGCTTCGAGCGGCTGAACCGGGAGATGGAGGCGCAGGGGAAGCAGCCCTTCATGAACCCGCGCAACGCGGCCGCCGGCAGCGTGCGGATGCTGGACCCCAAGGTGACCGCCTCCCGCAACCTGCAGACCTTCTTCTACACGCTGGACCCGGTGGGGCCCGCGCGCAGCCAGTGGGAGGTCCTGGAGGGCCTGTCGAGGATGGGGTTCCGGGTCAACCCCAACCGCGAGCGCTTCGAGAGCGTCGGCGCCGTCATCGACTACCACGCCCGCTGGCAGGAGCGCCGGCACCAGCTGGACCACGAGATCGACGGCGTGGTGGTCAAGGTCGACCGGCACGACCAGCAGCAGGAGCTGGGCTTCGTCGCCCGCTCCCCGCGCTGGGCGATCGCATTCAAGTACGCCGCGCAGCAGGCCGAGACCGAGGTCGAGGAGATCGTCTGCTACGTCGGCCGGACCGGGGTGCTGACCCCGGTCGCCCGCGTGAAGCCGGTGGTGGTGGGAGGCGTGGTGGTTCGCAACGCGAGCCTCCACAACGAGCAGCAGGTGAACGAGAAGGGGGTCTACGCAGGGGCCCGCGTCGTCATCCAGCGCGCGGGCGACGTCATCCCGGAGGTGGTTTCGGTCAAGAAACCCAAACCAGGCTGGAAGATGCCCGCGCGCTGCCCGGTCTGCGGAGGGGAGGTGGTCCGCGAGGAGCCCTACGTCGCGCACCGCTGCATCAACCCGTTCTGCCCCGCCCAGCGCCTGGAGCGGCTGCGTCACTTCGCCAGCCGCGGGGCGGTGAACATCGACGGTCTCGGCTACTCGACCCTGCAGCAGCTGATCGACAGAGGGCTGGTCGAGGAGCCGTCCGACGTCTACCGGCTGACCCAGGAGCAGGTGGAGGCGCTGGACCGGTTCGCGGCGAGGTCGGCCGAGAACCTGATCCGACAGATCGAGGGCAGCCGCACACCGCCCCTGGGCCGCTTCCTCTACGGGCTCGGCATCCCACAAGTCGGGGAGGCGACCGCCGACCTGCTGGCCGGCGAGTTCGGTTCCGTGGAGAGGCTGCGGGAGGCGACCGAGGAGGAGCTCCTGCGGGTGGAGGGGGTCGGTCCCAGCCTGGCCAGCGAGATCCGTCATTTCTTCGACGGCCCGGGGGCCCAGCTGGTTCAGGGCCTGCTGGAGGCCGGGGTCCGGCCGCAGGCCGCCGAGGCACCGGCCGAGGGTCCGCTCTCCGGCCGGACGGTCGTTTTCACGGGTACCCTGACCGCCCTCAGCCGGCCCGACGCGGAGGCGATGGTCCGCCGGCTGGGCGGCAAGGCGGCCTCCAGCGTCAGCGCCAAGACCGACTTTGTGGTGGCCGGCCAGGCGGCCGGCTCCAAGCTGGAGAAAGCGCAGCGGCTGAAGCTTCAGGTCCTGGACGAGGCGGCTTTCCTGAAGCTGGTCGGCCAGGGTTAGTGATCTGCCCGGCGTGCGGGTTGGCACTGCCGGATCACGCGCGTTTCTGCGCCCGCTGCGGCAGGCCCCTGGACGCCGGCCGCTCGCCGGCGGCGACGCCCGCCTGGGTGCTCCTGGCGCTGGGCGTCGGTGGCGGGCTCTCGGCCGCCGTGGCCGCCCTCTACACCGGCACGCTGCTGGGACCCGACCTGCCGCTGAGCGGCCAGGTCGACCCCGCCCGCCTGCGCCTCTCGGCCATCCTGGTGGCGGCCGCCGGCTGGACTCTGCTCGCCATCCAGGTCGTGGCCGTGGGCGGCCTGCTGCGGGGCCGGGCCTGGGGCCGGATCGCGGCCACGGTCGTCGGCGTGGGGTGGGCGCTGACCTGCGTCGGCCTGCCGCTGGCGGTCCTGATGCTCGTCTCTCTCTGGCGGAGCCCCCTTCCGGCAAATAGACTCGTTCGGTGAGTCTCCAGCCGGGGACCATGATCGGGCCCTACCGCATCGTGGAGCAGATCGGCCGCGGCGGCATGGCGACCGTCTACAAGGCCCACCAGGCCGCTCTCGCCCGCTACGTGGCGATCAAGGTCCTGCCCGAGTTCCTGGCCTCCGAGCAGGGGTTCAGGGAGCGCTTCCAGCAGGAGGCGGTGGCGGTCGCCAAGCTCCGCCATCCCAACATCCTCGCCGTCTACGACTACGGCGAGGCGGAGGGCGTCACCTACATCGTCAACGAATTCGTGGACGGGGGTGAGCTCTCGGACCAGCTGGGCAAGGCGCTGCCCGTCGACTACGCGACCGCGATCCTGCGTCAGGTCGCCGCAGCGCTCGACTACGCCCACGCGCGCGGCGTGCTGCATCGCGACATCAAGCCCTCGAACATCCTGCTCTCGAGGGACGGCGCGCCCATCGTGGCCGACTTCGGCCTGGCCAAGATGCTCGAGCGCAGCGGTCCCGGCCTCACACAGAGCGGCATGATCGTCGGCACCCCCGAGTACATGTCGCCCGAGCAGTGCGAGGGCAAGCCGCTGGACGGGCAGGCTGACCTCTACTCGCTGGCCGTGGTCGCCTACCAGATGCTGACGGGCCAACTCCCGTTCACTGCTGCCACGCCGGCCGCCGTCATCATGGCCCAGATCCACAACCAGCTGCCGCCTCCACGTGCGATCAACCCCGACCTGAGCTCGGCGGTTGAGATGGTCCTGCTCAAAGGCCTGGCCAAAGAGCCGAAAGAGCGCTATCGCTCGGCCGTCGCCATGGTCAGGAGCCTGGAGGACGCGCCCCGGGAGCCCAGTCCACCGCCGGGAGCGGCGGCGTCTCCAGTCCCCCCACCCTCGAGCCAACCCTCGTTCACCCCGCAGGCCCCGATCTCGTATCCGCCCACCCCGCTGGTGACTCCTCTGCCGACCCCCGGCCCGATGCCCGGGCCCTGGACGCAAGGCGTGGCGGGGCTGCCGCCGAGGACCGCTGCGGAAACGCCGATCTGGGTCTCCGTGCTGCTCGGCGCGGGCGGCGGCGTCTTTCTGCTGGTCGCCGCGGTCTTCCTCGCGGTCGGCTTCGCCGGCGACCCCAGCGAGCAGCTGGGCGGCGTCATCGTCGGCGTCCCCATGGCCGCCCTGGGGCTGCTGCAGGTGGGTGCCGTGGTCGGCCTGCTCCGCGCCCAGGAGTGGGGCCGGGGGCTGGCCTACGTGGCCGGCGCCGCGCTGACTCTCAGTGTCGTGGGCGCGCTGGTCGGCATCCCGGTGCTGATCGGCGTCTGGCGGAGCCGAGGGGCCTCGGGCATCTAAACTCGGCCGGGTGAGCGCCGAACTCACCCCCGACGAGGTCAGGCACGTCGCCAGGCTGGCGCGCCTGGGCCTGGAACCCGGCGAGGAGGACTTCTACGCCCTCCAGCTGAGCGGGATCCTGGGCCACATCGACCGGCTGCGGCAGCTGGACACGGAGGCGATCCCGCCCACGGCGCAGGTGGTCGAGGTGGTCAACCTGATGCGCGAGGACGAGCCGCGGCCGTGCCTGGCGCAGGAGGGGGCGCTCGCCAACGCGCCCCGGGCCAAGGACGGGTTCTTCGCCGTCCCCTCGATCCAGGAACCGGAGCCGTGAGCGAGCTGACCGGCCTCGGCATCGCCGAGCTGAGCGCGAAGCTCCGAGCGCGTGAGCTGTCGGCGGTCGAGCTCCTGGAGGCGCACCTCGAACGCATCCAGGCCGTGGACGGCGGCCTGCGAGCCTATCTGCGCCTGACTCCCGAGCTGGCCCGAAGGCAGGCTGCGGAGGCCGACCGGCGGCTCCGCTCAGGCGAGGCCGACGCGCTGACCGGGATTCCGATGGCGGTCAAGGACGTCCTCTGCCTGGAAGGGGTGGAGACGACCGCCGGCTCCCAGATCCTGCGGGGCTACCGCCCGCCCTACACCGGCACCGCGCTGGCGCGGCTGCTCGAGCGCGGCGCGGTGGTGCTGGGGATGACCAACTGCGACGAGTTCGCGATGGGCAGCTCGACCGAGAACTCCGGCTACTTCCAGACCCGCAACCCCTGGGACCGGGAGCGGGTGCCCGGCGGCAGCTCGGGTGGCAGCGCGGCCGCCGTCGCCGCCGGCCTGGCCGTCTATGGGCTGGGTACCGACACGGGGGGCTCGATCCGGCAGCCGGCGGCCCTCTGCGGCGTGGTCGGCATGAAACCGACCTACGGCCGCGTCAGCCGCTACGGCCTGATCGCCTTCGCCTCCAGCCTGGACCAGATCGGCCCCTTCGCTCGCTCGGTGGAGGACGCCGCCCTGGTCCTCGCTGTGATGGCCGGCCACGACCCGCTGGACGCCACCTGCGCCGACCGGCCGGCGGACTTCGCACGCGAATTCGAAAGAGGCGTGCGCGGCCTGCGGCTGGGGGTTCCGAAGGAGTATTTCGGGGTCGAGGGCATGGAGGCCGGCGTGGAGGCGGCGGTCCGCGAGGCCGTGCGGGTGCTGGAGCGCGAGGGCGCCGAGCTGGTGGAAGTGAGCCTGCCCCACACGGACTACGGGCTGGCGGCCTACTACATCATCGCCCCGGCCGAGGCGTCCTCCAACCTGGCCCGCTTCGACGGGGTCCGCTACGGCCTGTCGACGCCGGACGCCGAGACCCTGCTGGAGGGATACCTGCGCACGCGCCGCCTCGGCTTCGGCGCCGAGGTGCGGCGGCGGATCATGCTCGGCACCTACGCGCTCTCCAGCGGCTACTACGACGCCTACTACCTGAAGGCGCAGAAGGTGCGCACGCTGATCAAGCGCGACTTCGATCGGGCTTTCGAGCACTGCGACGCCGTGGTCGGCGCCACCTCGCCGACGGTCGCCTTCCAGCTCGGCGCCAAGACCGACAACCCGCTGGCCATGTACCTGTGCGACGTGCTGACGCTGGGCGCCAACCTGGCCGGCCTGCCCGGAATCTCGGTCCCCTGCGGCCTGTCCGATGGGCTGCCCGTGGGGCTCCAGGTCCTTGCTCCCCAGTGGCGCGAGGACACTGCGCTGCGGGTCGCCTGGGGGTACGAGCAGGCCAGCGGTATGCGCGCGGAGGTGGCACCCCTTGGCCGCTGATCGTGAATGGGAGGTCGTCATCGGCATGGAGGTGCACGTGCAGCCGAGGACGCGCTCCAAGATGTTTTGCGGCTGCGCGACCGACCATGTGGGCCAGCCGCCCAACTCGGTTGTCTGCGAGATCTGCCTGGGCATGCCGGGCGTGCTGCCGGTCATCAACAAGCAGGCGGTCGAGCTCTGCCTCAGGGCTGCGCTGGCGCTCAACTGCGAGATCCCCCGCCACACCAAGTTCGACCGCAAGAACTACTTCTATCCCGACCTGCCCAAGGGCTACCAGATCAGCCAGTACGACCTGCCGATGAGCCGCGATGGCTGGCTGGAGCTGGACGGGCGCCGGGTGGGAATCCGGCGGGTGCACCTGGAGGAGGACACCGGCCGCCTGGTGCACGCCGGCGACCAGATCCACCTCGCCGTGGAGAGCTACGTGGACCTGAACCGGGCTGGTGTGCCGCTGATGGAGATCGTCTCCGAGCCCGACCTGCGCTCGGCGGAGCAGGCGAAGGAGTTCGCGCAGGCGCTGCGCACGCTCCTGCGCTACCTGGCGGTGTCGGAGGCCGACATGGAGAAGGGCCAGATGCGGGTCGAGCCCAACGTGTCGGTGCGGCGGACGGGCAGCGGCGAGCTGGGCGTCAAGACCGAGCTCAAGAACATCAACTCCTTCCGCTCCGTGCAGCGCGCGGTCGACTACGAGGTGCGGCGCCAGGTCGAGGTCCTGGAGGCGGGGGGCCAGGTGGTGCAGGAGACGCGGGGCTGGTCGGAGGCGGAGCAGCGGACGGTGACGCAGCGCGGCAAGGAGTATGCCGAGGACTACCGGTACTTCCCGGAGCCCGACCTGCCACCGCTGGAGCTGGACCCGGCCTGGATCCAGGAGCTCCGGGCCTCCCTGCCCGAGCTGCCGGCCGCCCGGGCGGCGCGCTTCCGCTCTCAGTTCAGCCTCTCCGCCTACGACGCGGATCAACTGTCGGAGGAACGCCCGCGGGCGGACTATTTCGAGGAGCTGGTCAGCTCGGGGGTGGACGCGAAGCTGGCCGCCAACTGGTTGATCGGCGAGCTGCGTGACCCGGCCGCCAGACCGTCCGTCCTCAGCACCGCGACGGTTCTGAAGACCATGGTGTCCGGGGCGATCAACCGCGATCAGGCGCGTGATGCTCTGGCTGAAATAGTCGCCGGAGCGACGGTCGAGGCTGCCCTGGCCGGCAGGTCTCAGGTCAGCGACGAGGAGGAGCTGGCCGCGGTCGTGGAGCGGGTGCTGGCCGAGAACCCGCAGGCCGTGCGGGACTTCCGGGCCGGCAAGCAGAAGGCGATCGGGGCCCTGGTCGGCAAGGTCAAGCAGGCGACCGGCGGCAAGGCCAACCTGAAGCTGGCCGGCGACCTGCTGCGCAAGCGCTTGGGCGGCTAGTCTCAGGCCTGGAAGGGGCGCACTCGAGGGCGAACGCGCGAAATTTGGATCCCTGAGGGGCGCATTCGAGGGCGAACGCGCGAAATCGAACCAGCCCGGGGCCGACTCTTTAGCCGGCGCTCCGGGTGATCTGGAAGGTCGCCGAGCCGCCGCTGCCGCTGACCGACCCGTCGGCCGAGTTGACCCCGGTCTTGGTCATCTTCACGCCCACGTCGCCCTGGCCGCCCAGGGTGTCGGGGGTCGCGCTGGCGCTGAACTCGTACTCTTCGTCGCCCAGCACCTCGCAGGTCCCGCTCCGCCGCTGGCTGCCGGTGATGTGCACCGTGACGTCGACATTGGTGCCCTGCTCCTTGATCTGGAAGCTGATGGGACCGGAGACGTTGCAGCCGATGTTCAGCCGGCCGCTGTAGTTGCCGGCCCAGCTGCCCCGCCAGGCCGGGGTGGTCTTGCTGACCGTGACCCACCAGTACTCGCCCGGCTTGGACTTGACGTCGTGCACCTGGTACTTCCACTCGCCCGCCTCCGCCGCCGTGACCTCGACGACGGCGGGCGGCGAGTCGGCCGAGACGCGCTTGTATTCGGCGCCGTCGGGCTTGACGACGATCAGCTCCTGGCTGGACCCCGGCCACTGGAGGGTGAAGGTGAGGTCGCTGATGCCGTCCCCGGTGGTGCCCCCGCGCAACTCGCTGGTCTGGCCCTGGTTGAGCTGCCCGGTGTTGGTGCTCTGGTTGAAGAGCGTGAAGGGATCGTTCAGGTCGCCGGGCGGGATGGGCCCGGGGTCGGTCGGCTGAGCGTTGGGCAGCACCGTGGACGACTGGCCCTGGTTCAGCGTGACGGTCTTGCCCTTGGCCGCGACCTTGACCGTGCCTACGAAGGCGTCGACCCGCACCGCCTTGTTCTCGAGGATGACCGCGAAGTCCGTGCCCCGGACCTCGGCTGCGGTGCTGTTGGGGGCGTCGACGTGATACGCCGTCCCCGTCGCCAGCTGCGCGACCCGGTTCCAGGTCTTGCCGGCGATCTGGCCGAGGACCACGTTCCAGCCGCTCCCCGACCTGGTGATGGCCTTGATGAGCAGCTCGCTGCCGGCGTCCATCCGCGCCGCGGAGCCGTCGGGGAAGTTCACGGCCGCGCGCGAGGCAGGCCCGGTTCGCAGCCTGTCACCGCCCCGGACCTGATCGCCGGTGTGGGCGGGGACAAAGCTGCTGGCGCCCGAGCGCTGCAGCGTCAGGCTGCCGGTGAAGACCACCACCGTGGCGCTGCCCTGGGCCAGCGCGTTGAGGGCGAAGTAGGCGCCGGCTCCGCCGCCCGCCAGCAGCACCAGCAACACCGCCACCAGGACCACGGCCAGCCGCCGGCCTCTCAGCATGGGCCCGCCGATCGTATCGCCATACTGGTCGGCTGTGGCGTCAACCGTCGCCGACAACCACGTCCACACCGAGTGGTCGTGGGACGCCGAGCGAGGCTCGATGGAGCTCAGCTGCCGGCGCGCGCTGGAGTTCGGCCTGCCCGCCATCGCGTTCACTGAGCACGCCGACTTCGCCCGGCTGCACCGCGGCCAGAAGCCGGTCGACATCACCGGCTACCTGGCCTGCCTGGAGCGCTGCCGGGCCGGCTTTCCAGACCTGCGCATCCTGAGCGGCGTCGAGCTGGGGGAGCCCCATCTCTTCCCCGACCGGGCCCAGGAGATCCTGAGCGCGGGCCCGATAGACCGGGTGCTGGGAGCGGTGCACGCGACCGCGGTCGACGGCCGGCTGCGGGACGCCAGCCACCAGGGCGTGCTCGCCCCCGAGCGCGCCCCGGGGTTCCTGCGCGACTACCTGGCCGAGACGCTGCGCCTGGTCGAGAGCTCGCTGCCCTTCGCGGTCCTGGCCCACCTCGACTACCCCAAGCGGTACTGGCCCCACGACCAGGTGACCTACCGCGAGACCGACTACGAAGAGGAGCTCCGGGCGGTTCTCCGCGGCCTGGCCCGCCGGGACGGCGTCCTGGAGGTGAACACGACCCGGGGCTGGGAGCCTGCGCGCGGGCTCTGCCCGGGGCCGCTGGTCCTCGGCTGGTGGCGCGAGGAAGGCGGCGCCGCGGTCTCGCTGGGCAGCGACGCGCACGAACCCGAGCTGATCGCGGCCGGCTTCCGGGAGGCCCTCCCGCTGGTCGAGAGCCAGGGCTTCCGGGCGCCCGGGGACCCGACCGGCTTCTTCCGGCGGTGATCCTGCAGCCGGAGGCGCCCGCCCACGGGGGCGCCTGCGTCGCCCGCGAGGACGGCCGGGCCGTGCTCGTCTACTACGCGCTGCCGGGGGAGAGGGTGGAGGCCGAGGCGAGCTGGCGCCAGGGCGGCGTGGCGGCCGCACGCGTCACCCGCGTCCTGGAGCCTTCGACGCAGCGCGTCAAAGCTCCCTGCCCCTACTTCGGCGCCTGCGGCGGCTGCCAGTGGCAGCACGCCTCGTATGCGCAGCAGCTGGAGATCAAGCGGCGTGTGGTGGAGGACGCCTGGGCAGGCGCCGGGCTGCGCCTCCCCCCCGACAGCCCCGTGCTGGGCATGGAGGATCCCTGGCGCTACCGCATCCGGGGAGAGTTCGAAGCGGTGTACGGGCCGGACGGCTTCGGCTTCGGCTTCCACCGGCTGCGCTCGCACTCGGTGCTCCGGATCCGCGAGTGCCTGCTCCACGACCTAAGAATCGAGCAGGCGCTGGAGGCGTTCCGGGCCGGCGTCGAGGAGGCCCGCGTCGAGGGCCTGCAGAACCTCCTGCTCACGGTCGAGCCCACCGGCCGCGGCCTGCTCTGGGCGGCGCGCTTTCGCGGCGGCAAGGGCCGCCTGCCGGACGCCTTCGCGGCCGCCGTGGGCGGGCGCCTGCCGGAGCTGACACTGCTCGACGACTCGCTCAGCCTGGAGTTCTGGGGCCTCCAGTTCCGCGCCCGCAGCGACACCTTCCTGCAGACCAACTACCGGCAGATGCCGGTCCTCTACGCAACCGCTCTGGACATGCTGCAGCCGGAGGCTGGCGACGCCGTCCTCGACCTCTACGCCGGCATCGGCACCCTCTCAGTGGCGGCCGCCCGCCGGGCCGGCCGGGTGACTGCCATCGAGGCGAACTCGGCCGCGGTGCGTATGGGCACCCTGAACGCGCGCATCAACCGAGCGCGGGTGACCTATCTGGCCGGGCCGGTGGAGACGGCGCTGAGGCAGGTCCGCCTGGGCGACCACCAGGGCGCGCTGCTCGACCCGCCCCGCGCCGGCTGCGAACCGGCCGCTCTGGCCGAGCTCCTGCGCCTGTCGCCGGAACGCCTGGTCTACGTCTCCTGCGAGCCCTCGACCCACGCCCGCGACCTGGCCGCCCTGGTGCGAGGCGGCTACCGGGTGCGGCGGGCGGCGATCGTCGACATGTTTCCGCAGACCTACCACGTGGAGACGGTCGCCCTGCTGGTCCGCTAACCGACCACGACCTCCAGCTCGGCGGCATGGCCGCCGTAGTGCGTGGAGCGCCGGTATGTGTAGGTGA
>DATGVT010000373.1:0-8093 GCA_035300005.1 Candidatus Acidiferrales bacterium | reverse complement strand
CAGGATGTACCAGGGCCAGGGCCCGAGCAGGTCCAGCAGGCTGTGGCTGCCGGGCGGCCGGCGCAGGAACATGTAGTCGGCGCCGGTGAGCGCGTCGGCCAGCCCGACCAGCCCGGCGTAGGCGGCCGTGAGCGCGAAGACGCGCCCGACCGCCCCCCGCCGCGGCTCCAGCCGCAGGCCCACCACCAGGAACAGCGCGCCCGCGATCACCAGCCCGTGCCCGAGGTAGTACTGGACGAAGGGGTAGGCCGGAAAGTGGTCGGGCAGGTCCGGGGTCAGGAGGGCCTGCAGCGTGCCGGCGAAGGCCCAGAAGTAGGTGACCTCGGCCAGGAGCGGGCGGCGGGTCCAGAGCGCGGCCGCGGCGACGAAGGTCACCGCCTGGCAGAGCTGGAGCGGCAGCGACGACGCCAGGGACCAGGTGCCGCGGCTCCAGTCGAAGATCCACCAGCCGACCTCGTTGGCCAGCAGCGCCACCGCCAGCGTCCGCGCGGCCGCCCCGGTCCAGGTTCCCGGCCGGCGGCGGGCGGCCAGGGCCAGCCCCAGCGAGCCGGCCGCGATCACGGCCAGCGTGGCCAGGTGCTCGATCGAGAGGAGCTGTGCCAAAACTTGAGCGAACCTTACGGGCCGGCGCGGCGGAGCGGAAGTTGCCTATATTTGGGCACCGGTGGAAGCCCCGCCTCTCGACCCCGGCGGCGTCTGGCTCAGCCTCCAGCAGGCCAGCCGCCGGCTCGATGTCCACCCGGCCACCCTCCGCCACTGGGCCGACCGCGGCCGGATCCGCTCCTACCGGACCCCCGGCGGCCACCGGCGCTTCCTGGCCGAGGACGTGGCGGCGCTGACCCGGGCCGGAGGTGCGGTCTCCGCCCAGCTGGAGCTGCTGCTCTCCGCCGCCGTGGGGCGGGCCCGCCTGGAGGCGAACAGCGGCCGCCTGCAGGCGGAGCCCTGGTACCGGCGGTTCGACGAGGCGGCCAAGGAGCGTCACCGCGACCTCGGACGCCGGCTGCTGACGCTCCTGGTCCGCCACCTGCAGGAGAGCTCGGACCCCGAGGCCATCCTGACCGAGGCGCGGCCGATCGGGCGCGAGTACGGCACCCTCGCCCGGCACCTCGAGCTCTCGCTGGGCGACGCCATGCGGGCGTTCCTGCTCTTTCGCGACGTCATCATCGAGAGCGTCCTCCAGATGGCCGCCGTGCAGGGCGGCGCCGAGGGCACGGTGGACCTGCACCGGAGGGTCAGCGGCTTCGTCAACGAAGTCCTGGTCGCCATGGTGGAGGCGTACTCCGAGTAGCGTGAACAGCGTCTTTCCGCTCCTCTCCTGCCTCACCAGCCTGGTCTTCGCGGGCCTGGTCTTCAGCCAGTGGGTCAAGCGGCGGCGCAGCTTCCAGCTGGTCTGGAGCCTGGGCCTGCTCTGGTACGGGATCAGCGCCGGGACCGAGTTCTGGGGCTCGACCTTTGGCTGGAGCGACCCCCTCTACCGGGCCTGGTACCTGTTCGGCGCCTTCCTGGTCCCGGCCTACCTGGGTGCCGGGACCATCTACCTGCTCGACAAGACACGCTTCGGATATTTCGCGGCGGCGTCGATCGCACTGGGTGGGCTCTTCTCGCTGGCGGCGACCGCGAGGTACCCCGGCTCTGCCGCCGGCGGCTACACGGCGCTGGCCTTGGCGGTCGGGGCGGCGGCGGCGATCGCCACGGCGACGGCGGTTCGGCGCCAGCTCCAGGGCCACGTGGCCATGGCGTGCCTGGCCGCGGGTACCCTGCTGGTGGCCGGGCTGGTGCTGAGCGCGCGCCTGGCGGGCGCCTACGTCGACCCGGCGACGCAGGTGCCGGTCGCCGCCGCGGTGCCAGGCTACCTGCGGGTCAGCAGCGTGCCCTTCAACGCCGGGGGCGGACTCTCCCTGGTCTTCGGAGCCATCTACTCCGCCTACGTGTACATGCCCAAGAAGCGGGTGCTGCCGGCGCGCCTGGCCGTGCTGGCGGTGACGGTCAACTTCTTCGCCTCGCTGCCGGGGGCGGCTCGGTCGCTCGTGCAGGGACGCCTCAACTCCCGCGTGCCGGCCACGCTCCTGATCGCGCTGGGCGGCTTCATCCCCGGGGTGACCAGCGGGCTGAACCGCTTCGGGGTGACCTGGTCGTTCTTCCTGGGCGAGCTGCTGGGCGTGCTCCTGATCTTCACCGGGTTCCTGGTCAGCGAGGAGATCCTGTGGGGCGTGCGCCGCTCCCCGGCAGTCTCCCCTTGAAGCGCGACAGCTCCCCGGAGATGGCTCCCGGTCAGGCCGGCCTGGTGCACGTGACCGACACCGACCCCGGGATCACCCGCCGTCGCCACGGGCGCGGCTTCAGCTTCTTCGACCCCCAAGGGGAGCCCATCCGGGATCGGGCCCCCAGGCGCCGGCTGCGCGCGCTGCCGGTGCCGCCGGCCTGGACCGGCGTCTGGATCAGCCCCGACCCCCGCGGCCACATCCAGGCCACGGGCCGCGACCGGCGCGGGCGCAAGCAGTACCTCTACCACCCGCGCTGGCGCCAGGTGCGGGACGCGGACAAGTACGCGCGCATGGTCGACTTCGCCGGCGCCCTGCCCCGCATCCGCCGCCGGGTGCGCCGCGACCTCCGGCTGCCCGGCCTGCCCCGCGAGAAGGTGCTGGCGACCGTGCTCCGGCTGCTGGAGCTGACCCTGATCCGGGTCGGCAACGACGAGTACGTGCGCGAGAACCGCTCCTACGGGCTGACCACCATGCGGGACCGCCACGTCGGCGTGGACGGCTCGGGAATCCGCTTCGTCTTCCGCGGCAAGTCCGGGGTCGACCACGAGGTGCCGCTCCACGACCGGCGCCTGGCCGGCATCGTCCGCCGCTGCGAGGAGCTGCCCGGGCAGCGGCTCTTCCAGTGGCTGGACGAGTCGGGCGAGCGTCATGCGATCCACTCCGACGACGTCAACCAGTACCTGAGGGAGGCGGCCAACGACGACTTCACGGCCAAGGATTTCCGGACCTGGGCCGGGACGGTCCTCGCCGCCCGCGCCCTGCAGGAGTTCGAGAAGGTCGACTCCGAGGCCGCCGCCAAGCACAACGTGATCCGGGCCATCGAGCAGGTGGCCCGGCGCCTGGGGAACACCCGCGCCATCTGCCGCAGGTCGTACGTCCACCCGGCGGTGATCGACTTCTACCTGGAGGGAAGCCTGGCCGAGCTGCTCAGCCGGCGGGCCGACGAACTGATGCGGACGACGCGGCTGCCGGCCGCGGAGGCGGCGGTGCTCGGACTGCTGCAGCAGCGCCTGCGGAGGGAGGCCGGCAACTAGGAGGGCGTATCCTGGACGCGAAGTGCGGATCGTCGTCAAGGATCCCGAGGAGTTCGAGCAGGCGCTGCGCGAGTTCCGGCGCAAGGTGCAGGAGCAGGGCCTGGTCCGCGAGATGCGGCGGCGGTCGCACTACGTCCCCCCGGCCGAGGCCCGCAAGATCAAGAGCCTGCGGGCCCGCCGGCGCCGGACCCGCTAGCGCCCGCCCGGTATACTCCTACGCGTTCGGTGACCATGGCGGAGGGGAGACACCCGTTCCCATTCCGAACACGGCAGTTAAGCCCTCCAGCGCCGATGGTACTGTCGGGGTAACCCGATGGGAGAGTAGGTCGTTGCCGAGCATCTCTCAGGTTTTGAGGGGGCTGGCCAGCGGCTCCTCGACCACCATCTCCGGCCGCAGCCGGGGCAGCAGCAGCAGGTAGCGCACCACCAGTGCCGCCACCAGCGCCAGCAGCGTGAAGAGGGTGTCCGCCACCACCTGCCCGACCCCGTCGTGGAAGGCCACGATCAGCCCCGCCTGCAGCGCGCAGGCGCCGGCCAGGATGGGCACGAAGACCCGGTCGTGGACGGCCATCAGGAACTGCACCAGGAGGTTGTCCAGGCTGAGGGCGATGCCGATCACGCCCACCAGCAGGATGTAGGGGACCGCGTCCAGGAACCCGGCCCCGAAGAGGACCCTCACCACCAGCCCGGGCAGCAGCCCGAAGACGATCAGCGCCCCCGAACCCATCGCCACGATCAGGCCGACCGAGATCAGCAGGAGCCGGCCCGGGTGTTGGTCCTTGGCCACGGCCTCCACCACCCGCGGGAACATCACCTGGCTCACGCTCAGGGTCAGGAAGAAGATGATGCTGCCGATCTTGTTCAGCCCGCCGTAGATGCCGGCCGCGTGGGGGTCCAGGTAGTGCCGGGCCAGGATCACGTCCTGGTTGTAGAGAAGCAGCACGCCGAGGGTGCCGGCCGCCGCCGTCAGTGAGAAGCCGGCCATGGCGCGCAGGCGGGCGCGCTCGCGCGGGTGAGGCAGCCCGCGCAGGGTGAACAGCCCTAGCCCGTAGGCGGCGGTGATGCCCAGCACCACGGCCGCCATGGCTCCGGAGACGGCGTAGCCGGCCCAGAGCAGCGCGACCAGGGCCGACATCCTCACCACCATCTCCAGCGAGAGGTTGGAAGACAGCGCCGTGAAGCGCTGCATGCCCTGCAGGATGCCGCGCGGCATCGCCAGCTGCCAGACGAGGGCGATCGCGAAGCCCAGGACCAGCAGCGGGATGGGGGAGCCCAGGTGCAGGAAGCTCGCGAAGGGCACGGCCAGCACGCCCGTCACCAGCAGCGCGACCAGGCCCGGGATGGCGACCAGCCAGGTGGTCCGCGTCAGCAGGGAGCGGATTCCGGCCCGGTTGTTGTGGGCCAGCAGGGTGGCCGCGTAGCGGGCCAGCACCAGCGTGAGGATGAAGGTGGGCGCGTTGCCGACCGCGTAGAGGGCGATCAGGGAAGCCACCTCGCCGTAGGTGGCCGGGCCCAGCACGCGGCCGGCGATGGCGTGGTAGACGAAGCCGCCCAGGCCGGCGACCAGGCCGCCGGCGAAGAGGATCAGGTTCTGACGGGCCAGCCGGCTGTCCCGGATGCGGGCCAGGCGCTGGCCGACCCGGAGGGAGCCGGCGGACTGCACTGCTGCGTTCAGTCTAAACAGCCTTGCCGCCGCCGCAGATCGCCCCAGGTCCCACCTATAGTCTTTGATCGCATGGCCCCCAGCGAGAAGCCGCTCGTCTCCGCCCTGGTCGTCAGCTACAACGTCAAGGACCTGCTGCTGGAGTGCCTGGAGGCGCTCTTCAAGAGCGCCGACGTGCCGCTGGAGGTCGTCGTGGTCGACAACGCCTCCAGGGACGGCTCCGCCGATGCCGTGGCGGAGAAGTTCCCGCAGGTGAAGCTGCACCGCCAGAAGCGCAACACCGGCTACGGGCGCGCCAACAACCTGGGGCTGCATGACTGCCGCGGGCGCTTCGTCCTGCTGCTCAACCCGGACGTCGTGGTCGGCGACCACTGCGTGGGCCGGCTGGCCGACTTCCTGCTCGTGCACCCGGACGCGGGCGCGGTCGGCCCCCGGCTGCGCCGGCCCGACGGCGCGCCCGACCAGGCCGGACGCCGCTCCTTTCCGACCCCGGCCAGCGCCTTCTACCGGCTGTCCGGCCTGAGCCGGCTCTTTCCCCGGAGCCCGCGCTTCGGGCGCTACAACATGGGCTACCTCTCGGCCGACGAGACGCACGAGATGGACGCCGGCACGGGCGCCTGCCTGATGCTCCGCCGGACCGCCATCGACCGGGTCGGGTTCTTCGACCCCAGCTACTACATGTACGGCGAGGACCTGGACCTCTGCCAGCGCTTGAAGCAGGGGGGCTGGAAGATCTTCTACCTGCCCAGCGCGAGCGCCCTGCACGTGAAGGGCGCCTCCACACGGCAGGCCACCCAGCGCATGCTCTACGAGTTCCACCGCGCGATGTGGAGGTTCCACCACAAGCATCACGCCGAGGACCTCTCGGCCTTCGGGAACGGGCTCGTGTGGGCCTCCATCTGGGGGCGCTGGGCGGTGCTCAGCGCCCGCGCGGCGGTCCTCCGCGACGACCGGGTTTCGCCTTAGAGTTCCGGTTGCACAAGGCATGTACCACCAGATCACCCGCAACAAGAGGATGAGCATCCTGGTCGTCGTCCTCTTCCTGCTCTTCTGGCTGCTGGCGGGGTTCCTGATCGGCTCGGCCAGCGGCAGCCTGGCGGGTGCGATTGTGGGGACGGTGGTCCTGGGCCTGCTGGCGGTGGGCGCCGGCCTCTACTCCTACTTCCTGGGGGCCGCGACCGTGCTCGCGGTCTCGGGCGCGCGGGCGGCCGACCCGCAGCAGTTCCAGCAGCTCCACAACATCGTGGAGACGCTCGCCATCGGCGACGGGCTGCCCAAGCCGCAGGTGTACGTGATCGACGACCCCTCGCCCAACGCCTTCGCCACCGGGCGCAACCCGCAGCACGCCGCGGTAACCGTCACGACCGGGCTCCTTCAGATGATGAACCGCGAGGAGCTGGAGGGCGTCCTCTCGCACGAGATGTCGCACATCAAGAACTTCGACGTCCGCCTGATCCTGATCCTGGCCACGATGGTGGGGCTGGCCGGGCTGCTGGCCAGCTTCGTCTGGCGGGCGGCCTTCACGATCCGGACGCGCGACTTCCGCGTCACCCTGGTGATCCTGGCCATCGGCCTGGTCTTCGGCATCATCGCGGTCATCGTCGGGCCGCTCATGCAGATGGCCCTCTCGCGGCAGCGCGAGTCACTGGCGGACGCCAGCGGCGTGGAGCTGACGCGGAACCCGACCGGCCTGATCAGCGCCCTGAAGAAGATCTCGATGAACGACAAGCCGCTGCAGCGGTTCAACCACGCGACCGCCGCCATGTGCATCGACAACCCGTCGGAGCACCACGGCAGCTTCTGGGGCCACCTCTTCGACACCCATCCGCCGGTCCAGGAGCGGATCGCGGCCCTCGAGAAGATCTTCTCGGTCAAGGAGACCTAGCCCCTCCCTACCCTCCCCGGAGGGGAGGGTTCAAGGGGGTGCATAATCGCCCGCCGTGAGGAGGGAGGAGGCGGCCAGGCTGCTGGCGCGGCTGATCCACGTCCGCCGGGCCGAGCTCGACCGGGCGCTCCGGATGTCCCTCTTCGCGCTGGTCCTGGGCTGGGCGATGTACGTCGCCTTCAACGCGACCCAGGCCATCTTCCTGACAGTGGACCGTCCCCACGCCTACCCGGTCTTCTTCATCCTCTTGGCCCTGAGCGTGTGGCCGGCGGTCACGCTGCAGGCCGCGCTCACCCGGCGCCTGGGCGTCAGCCGCGCCTTCCGCTACAACCTGCTCGCCAACAGCGGGGTGGCCCTGCTCGCC
This sequence comes from Candidatus Acidiferrales bacterium, assembly GCA_035300005.1. Classification (GTDB taxonomy): domain Bacteria; phylum Chloroflexota; class Dormibacteria; order Dormibacterales; family Dormibacteraceae; genus DATGVT01. The sequence continues at coordinate 883 of DATGVT010000373.1, read as the reverse complement.
TATGCGGCCTACCGGTTGGCGGAGAGCAACCCGGTCGTCCCCTTCGCCGCCTACGTCGCCTACTCGGTGGCCTTCGAGCTGGTGATGCTCCACTTCTGGGCCTTCGTGTCCCAGTACTTCAACCTGCTCGAGGGCAAGCGGATCTACCCCGTCATCGCGGCCGGCACCAGCGTCGGCTACATCCTCTCCGGCTACACGACGACGCTGGTGGCGCTCTGGTCGACCGAGGCGCTGATGTTCGTGTGGGCGGCGGGGACGGCGCTGGCGGCGTGGCTGGTGCACGACCTCGAACAGCGACTCTTCCGGCCGGCTGACGACGAGGCTGACGAGTTCATGGCCGAGGTCCAGGTCCACCCGCGCAAGAGCGGGCTGGCGGCCCTGCCGGTCGCCGTCGGCTACCTGCGCTCCAGCCGGCTGGTGCTGGGTCTGGTGGTCCTGGCGCTGTCGCTGATCCTGGCCATGCGCGCCTCCGACTACGTGGTCGCGCTGGTCTTCGTGCAGAGCACCCACAACCTCCAGGAGCTCACGATCCTGCTCGGCTACGCGTGGCTCCTGAGCTACGTCGTGCAGCTCTTCCTGGCGCTCTTCGCGACGCCGCCGCTGCTGGCCAGGCTGGGCGTCAAGAACGCCATCCTGGCGCTGCCGGTCGCCACCCTGCTCGGCTTCGCGGCCGTGGCCCTGAGCCCGGTGCTGGCCACGGCCGTGTTCCTCTTCGTGGTCCGCAACGGCCTGCAGACCGGGGTGGACGACCCGGCCGAGAACGTGCTCTCGAGCGCGCTCCCGGGCCAGGTGGTGCCGAAGCTCAAGCTGCTGATGGACAACCTGGTCCTGCCCGGAGGAGCCCTGCTGGCCGGTGTCCTCCTGCTGGCGGCACAGGCCCTGC
>DATGVT010000372.1:0-13370 GCA_035300005.1 Candidatus Acidiferrales bacterium | reverse complement strand
CTCCATGTGGCTCTACTTTGGGCCCCGAGACACTAGAGGAGAAATGCCCCACATTGATCGTGGCGCTGGTCCCATAGATGCGGACTTGGCGGCTGCGATCGCATACGCACGGCGCTTGCGTCCGCCCATGAAACGATTCGTCTTTGAGCTGCGCCGTGAGCTCGGCTGGTCTTCCCTCAGCCGGCAGGCCGTCTACCGGTGGGAGCGCGGCGCGGTTCTGAGGGGACTCGGCCCGGCTGTCAGGCACTTAATCCGTCGGCTCGCCCTCGCGCTGGTTCCAGCAGTCGCAGCGATGGCCTTGCCGCTAGGCGAGGCTACCGCTCAGCCACCTGCCCAGCCGCTTCCGCATGAGCCGCTCACGGCCTCGTTCGTGGCCGCCCACGAGGGAGAGTTGAAGGAGTTCGAATCCAGACTAGAGAGGGCTGTCGGTCATGTCTGGCTGACGGATGAGCGCACACTCGCCTATGACCGCAGCCTGGCTCCCGAGTTCCAAGCCCAGTTGGACACGCTGAACGCCCACATCAGGTCCTTCGAGCTGCAGCAGCAGAGGCACGGAGCAACGGCTCTGCGGTTGGGTGCGTTAAAGGCAGAGGCATGGTGCCTATACATCGACCGCTGGATGGTCGAATTGATCGGCTGGACCTACATCGCTGAGGGTGCGGTCGTCAGTGCCGTGGGACTATTTGCCGACTTCACGATCTTCGGTATTCCTGCCGGCGCCATCCTGGGAGTCATCGGCATCGGGGTCGGTTTCTCCGGAGGGTTCATCCTTTGGTATGCGGACACGTACTTCCAGCCGGGCTGGTACTGCTCATGACTTCACTGAGTCCATGTCGTGCTGTTGCCCAGGAGGTGTGTGAATGCCTACCTACTACTACGGTTTTGCAGCAGTCGCGATCGTGGCGGTCATAGGGATCGCAGCCATAGTTAGAGCATTTCGCCGCCGGCGCTAGCCCGGCCGCGCTTTTTCATTGGCCGACTCCGTCGGAGCCAACTAGCAGAGCCACAGCGGCCAACGCACCGCCCCGGCTACACCGTCCTGGGTCGGCTGAATGCCAGTCCCACCGCCAGCGTTGCCATGGCCCACAACGTCGCGGATGGGAGTTAGGCCCATCTGGTAGGCCGTCCCGGCGGCGCCGGTTTGCTTCTGGCGGCCTGAGCGGGACGGCTGACTGAGATCGGGTCTTGATAGCGGCACTATCAAAACCTGGACTTTCGGCCCCCTTTCCGCCACTAAGTAAGTGAAGGCCATCAGCAAGGAAGGGTCAGGAAGGAGCAAAGGAGGAGGCAAGGCTGTGGAAAGAATCCAGAAGGCCTTCCCAAAAGTCTGGCGGGGATGGATGGGAATCGAACCCACCCAGGACGCCTCAACAGCGCCCCACAACGGTTTTGAAGACCGCGGGAGGCACCAGCCCCCGAACATCCCCACGCGGCCGCCGACCTAGACCGGCGGCTCTCTCTCCAGCTCCAGCCGCACCTCGCGGACGTACTCCGCCACCGCCTCCTCGTCCGTCCCCGGCCTGGCCCGCCGCAGACGCTCGGCCGCCACCCCGGCCATGTAGGAAGCCAGCGGCGCGAACCTGCGTTCCTGGGTGTGGGCGGCCACCCGGGCCAGCTCCAGCAGCTCCAGGGCCACCTTGGCGTCCAGCTCGGGTGCCTCCACCTCGGCCTGGCGCCGGCGGGCCGCCTCCTTCCAGCGCCCTCCCAGGTCCTCGAAGTAGCGGTTCACGGGCCCAGGTTAGAGGAATTCCGGATTGACAGTCGGCGTACTCCAGCCTAACTTCCACCTGTTAGCGGCCATCGGTCTTGACGGAGGTTGGGACCGTAGCGCAGGTAACGCGCCGGGACTTCCTGAAGATCGGAGCGGCGGGCGCGGGCGCGCTCGGCGTCTCCGGGCTTGGCTTCGACCTCGTTCAGGCGGCCGAGGTCAAGCAGAAGCTCCGCATCTCCGGCGCCAAGGAGTCAAAGAGCCTCTGCCCCTACTGCGCGGTGGGGTGCTCGCTGGTCGCCTACACCAGCAACAACAAGCTGCTCCAGATCGAGGGCGACCCAGACAGCCCGGTCAACGAAGGCACGCTCTGCCCCAAGGGCGCCACCGCCATGCAGCTGGCGACGTCGGCGCGGCGGGTGGAGCAGCCTCTCTACCGGGCCCCAGGCGCGACCGACTGGAAGAAGGTCGAGTGGAACTTCGTCCTCGACAAGATCGCGCAGAACCTCAAGGACTCGCGCGACCGGACCTTCGTCACCGTCGACGGCAACGGCAACACGGTCAACCGCTGCGAAGGCATCGCGTTCGCCGGCGGCGCCGCCTTCTCCTCCGAGGAAGGCTGGTTCGCCACCAAGGTGATGCGCGGCCTGGGACTGGTACACCTAGAGCAACAGGCCAGGGTTTGACACGGCCCCACGGTGGTCAGTTTGGCCGCCACATTCGGAAGGGGAGCGATGACGAACCACTGGCGGGACATCCGCAACACTGACCTCATCCTGATCAACGGGGCTAACCCCGCCGAGGCCCACCCGGTCGGCTTCAGGTGGTTCGTGCGGGCCCAGCTCGAGCGGGGCGCCAAGATGGTTCATGCCGACCCCCGCTTCACGCGCACGTCGGCGGTGGCCGACATCTACCTGCGCATCCGCACCGGCAGCGACGTCGCCTACTTCGGCGGCCTCATCAACTACGTCCTCCAGAACAAGCTCTTCCACGACGCGTACGTCCGCAACTACACGAACGCCCCCTTTCTGGTGAAGGAGGGCTACAGCTTCACCGACGGCCTCTTCTCCGGCTACAACGGCACCAACCGCAGCTACAACACCAGCACCTGGCAGTACGACACCGACGAGGAGGGCTTCGCCCGGCTCGACCCCAGCCTGCAGGACCCGCGCACGGTCTTCCAGCTGATGAAGAAGCACTACGAGCGCTACACGCCGGAGATGGTCTCCAGCATCACCGGCATTCCCAAGGACCAGTTCCTTAAGGTCGCCCAGATGGTCGGCGAGATGGGCAAGCCCGACAAGGTGATGACCATCGTCTACGCGGTCGGCCTCACTCACCACACGACCGGCGGCCAGTTGATCCGCTCGGGCGCCGTGCTCCAGCTGCTGCTCGGCAACATGGGCCGGCCCGGCGGCGGCATGAACGCCGAGCGCGGCCACGCCAACATCCAGGGCAATACCGACCACGCCATCAGCTGGGAGATCCTGCCCGGCTACCTGCGGATCCCCGACCCCAGCTGGAAGACCCTCGCCGCGTACGCGGTCGAGGCTCCCAGGGCGGGCGGCCAGGTGAAGTCACACCGCCGGTCCTGGAACTTCTTCGGCCTGAACTACAAGAACTTCATGGTCAGCCTGCTCAAGGCCTTGTACGGCGAGAGCGCCGGCCCCGGCAACGACTTCGGCTACAGGTACATCCCCAAGCCAGCCCAGAACTCCTCCTGGATCTCGATCTTCGACCAGGCTCTGAAGGGCAAGATGGAGGGCGTCATCCTCTCCGGGATGACGGCCACCTCCATCGGGCCCGACTCCAACCAGGTCATGGAGGCGCTGGCCAAGCTCAAGTGGCTGGTGGTGATGGATGCGCTGCCCACCACCAGCTCCGAGTTCTGGCGGCGGCCGGGTGCCGATCCGCTCTCGATCCAGACGGAGGTCTTCATGCTGCCCACCACCCACTGGATCGAGAAGGACGGCTCCTTCGTCAACAGCGGGCGCTGGATGCAGTGGAAGGAGGCCGTGCTCCCGCCGTCCGGCCAGTCCCGCCACGACCACTGGATCCTGGCCGACCTGCTGGACCGCGTGAAGAAGCTCTACAAGTCCAAGGGCGGCCAGTTCCCGGACCCGATCATGGCCCTCAACCTGCCCTACAAGGACCCGCTGAAGCCGACCCTGGACGAGATCGCGCAGGAGGTCAACGGCTGGGACCTGGTCAGCAAGAAGCGGCTGGCCACCTTCGGCAGCCTGAAGGACGACGGCACCACCTCCGCCGGCGACTGGATCTACACCGGCAGCTACCCGGACCCGGGCGCCGCCACCGTGGCCGGCCGCGCGGACGCCAACCTCTCCAAGCGCCGGGACGGCATCCAGGACCCGGCCAAGAACGACCCCACCGGGATGGGCTTCTACCCCTACGGGGCCTGGAGCTGGCCGGTCAACCGGCGTGTCATGTACAACCGCGCCTCGGCCGACCTGGACGGCAAGCCCTGGGACCCGCAGCGGCCGGGCATCGTCTGGAACGGGACCAACTGGACCGGCGACGTGCCCGACTACCCGCCCACCATGAACCCCAAGAGCCCGAGCTCCTGGCTGCCGTTCATCATGAACGGCGAGGGCGGCGGCCGGCTATTCAGCCGGAACATGGCCGACGGGCCCTTCCCCGAGCACTACGAGCCGGTCGAGTCGCCGATCCCGAACCCGCTGCACGGCAACCAGTCGGCCTCGCCGGTGGCCTTCCTCTACGACCAGGCCGCCGGACGCCCGAATCGCTTCGGCACCGCCAAGGACTTCCCCCACATCGCGACCAGCTACCGCCTGACCGAGCACGAGCACTACGTCACCCAGCACGTGCCCCTCCTGGTCGGGCTGCAGCCGGAGCCGTTCGTGGAGATCCCCTGGGAGCTGGGCCAGGAGCTGAAGCTGAAGACCGGTGACCGGGTGCGCGTCTCCAGCCAGCGCGGCCGGCTGGAGGTGCTGGCCGTCGTCACCAAGCGCCTGGGTCCGATCACGGTCGGTGGCAAGAAGGTCTTCCAGGTCGGCATCCCGATCCACTGGGGCTTCGTCGGCATCTCGGCCGACGGCGACCCCGCCAAGGGCAGGAACTGGCTGGCCAATGCGCTCACGCCATTCGTCGGCGACGCCAACGCCCGCACACCCGAGTTCAAGGCCTTCCTGGTCAAAGTGGAGAAGATGTGATGCAGGAGGCCGCCACCCTCCTCGCCCCCTGGGCCGGCCGCCGGCGGCGGGCCCAGGAGCTGCGGCAGAAGCGGCCCTTCGCCGCCGAGGTGCTGAACCTCTACCTGGCGCTGCTGGACGTCCAGGAGCCCGCCTATGAGGCGGCCCGAGCCGATCCGCCGCCGGTGGCGGGGCTGGCGGAGTACGCAGCCCGGTGGGTGCTGCCGCGGGTGGTCGAGGCGACCGTGGCCTCGGGTCCGGCGAAGCTGGTGGAGACCGTGGTCGCCCGCTTTCACGCGGCCGACCTCGAGGACCTGATGGGCCGCTGGCTCGCCTCCGGGGGGGTAGCGGCGGGGGAAGGGCTTGGCCCGGCCGCCGCAACAGGGGGGCTCCCCCCTCTTGAGGAGCAGGCGCCGGGGGACCGCTACCTGGCTCGCGCCTCTTTGCAGCCGCTGCTGGAGGCGCTGGGGCCCGAGGTCGCGGCGATGTGTGCCGGGCCTCGCGACCGCGCGCACTGCCCCCACTGCGGCGGCCTCCCGCAGTTGGCCTACTTCGCCAGCTCCGGCGAGCAGCTGACCACCGGCCCCCGCTACCTGGTCTGCGCCCGCTGCGCCGCTCAGTGGCAGTACCCGCGCATGACCTGCGCCGCCTGCGGCGAGCAGACCACGGCCCGGCTGCCCATCTTCGAGGACCAGCAGGAGCTGCCCGGCGCGCGCATCGACGCCTGCGAGAGCTGCCGGCGGTACCTGCTGACCTTCGACCTCCGCAAGGACGCCGGTCAGGTGCCGCTGGTCGACGAGCTGGCCTCCATCCCGCTCGACCTTTACGCGAAGGAGCGCGGCCTGAAGAAGGTCACGCCCAACCTGGTGGGGATCTAAGTGGCCTGCCCCAGCCGATTCCGTTGCATCCGCCGGCCCATTTCCGGCGAGCGCCCCATGGGCGCTGATGCCTGCGTCACGGGACCCGGCGAATCGTCGTCACGCATCGTCTCGATGCGCTCCTCCTCTCACCACCCGTTCCTTGGCATCGCCGGCCTGGACCGCCGGACTGCTAACGGAACGGCCGGTACAGGCCACTAGCCATGGCGCAGGCGGTCGGCTTCTTCACCGACACCAGCATCTGCATCGGCTGCAAGGCCTGCGAGGTCGCCTGCAAGCAGTGGAACCAGCTGCAGGGCAACGAGCCGAAGTTCCTGGGCGACAGCTTCGACAACACCGGCCAGCTGGACGCCCAGAACTGGCGGCACGTGAAGTTCATCGAGCAGGAGAGGTCGGGCGGCACGGCCTGGCTGATGATGTCCGACGTCTGCAAGCACTGCACCCACGCCTCCTGCCTGGAGGTGTGCCCGACCAACGCCATCATCCGGACCGAGTTCGACACCGTTTACATCCAGCAGGAGGTCTGCAACGGCTGCCGCAACTGCATCTCGGCCTGTCCCTACGCGGTGATCGGCTTCAGCGAGCAGACCGGGACCGTGCACAAGTGCACGCTCTGTTACGACCGGCTCCAGAGCAACATGGTCCCCGCCTGCGCCAAGGCCTGCCCGACCGAGTCCATCCAGTTCGGCGCCCTGGCCACGCTCCAGCAGAAGGCCGACCAGCGGCTCGCCGCCCTGCATCGCAACGGCGCCACCCAGGCCCAGCTCTACGGCCGCGACGACAAGGTCTACGGCGGCCTGCACGCGTTCTTCCTCCTGATGGACAAGCCGGAGGTCTACGGGCTGCCCAACGCAGAGAACGCCGGGCTGCCCAGCCGCAACAACCTGGGCGGCTACCTGGGCGCGGTGGTGGCGGCCGGGGCGGCGCTGGTGGCCGGCCTGGTCGCCTTCCGGCGGCGCGGCGAAGAGCCGCCGGCCGTGCCCACCGACGGCCACCCCCTCGAGCGGGTGGCGGCGGCCCCCCACCAGGAGACGGCTCCGGCGGCGCCCCACCGGCGGCGGCGGACACCCCCGCAATGACCTTCCTCGCCGAGCATTTCGTCACCCCACCCCACTGGGAGTGGTACATCCTCGGTTACTTCTTCCTGGCCGGGATCTCGGGTGGGGCCTACGCGCTGGGCAGCATGCTGCGGCTCTGGGGCTCGCCGCGCGACGAGGAAGCCGCCCGGATCGCGTTCCTGGTCAGCTTTCCGGCGCTGGTCCTCTGCCCCATCCTGCTCACGGTCGACCTCGGCCAGCCGCTGCGCTTCTGGCACATGATGGTCGACACCGGCCCCGCCACCTTCGGCCAGCTCAACCTCAAGGCCTGGTCGCCGATGTCCCTGGGCGTGTGGGGGCTGCTGGTCTTCGGGATCTTCAGCGCCGTCAACTTCCTGGAGGCGCTGGCGGTCAGCGGGCGCCGCTACCCGCTGAGCGAGGTGGTGGTGAGCACCCTGCGCGGCGGCTTCGGCACTGGCTGGATGATCGTGGGGACCGTGCTCGCGCTCTTCATCGCCGCCTACACCGGGGTGCTGCTGTCGGTCTCCAACCAGCCGGTCTGGAGCGACACCTGGGCGCTGGGCGGCCTGTTCCTGGCGTCCGGCCTGAGCGGCGCCGCGGCCTGCGTGGTGCTCTTCCTGCGAGGCCGGGCGGCGGGCAGCGCCTCCAAGCTGGCCGAGGCCGACGCCTACTTCGTGATCCTGGAGGTGGTGCTGCTGGCCGTCTTCCTGCTCACGGTCGCGATCGCCGGCACGGTGGGCAGGCTGTTCTGGCCGATCGGCGTGGTGCTCTGGCTGATCGTGCTCCTGGGGCTGGCGCTGCCGCTGGCTGGGCACTACAAGGTGGGTGGGCTGCAGCGGATCTCGCCCCTGGCGACGGCGGTGGTGGTGCTGCTCGGCGTGCTGGCGCTGCGCGCCGCCGTGATCTTCGGGCCCCAGACCTAAGGGAGGTCAGGAGGCCTTGAGCAGGGCCTCCAGCTTCTGCTTCAGGTCCGCCTTCAGGTTCGAGCGGTAGCCGACCATCCGCTCGGCTGCCTTGCCGTCCTTGAAGATGATCACGGTCGGGATGCTCATGATCCCGAACCGCCCCGGGGTGGCCGGGTTCTGGTCGATGTCCATCTTCAGGACCTTGATCCTGGCACCGAGCTCGCCGGCCAGGTCCTCGACGACGGGGGCGATCATCCGGCAGGGCGCGCACCAGGCGGCCCAGAAGTCGACCAGCACGGGCTCCTTCGACTGCAGGACGGTGGCTTCGAATTCGGAGTCGCTGACGCTGGCTATGGTGCCCACCGGCTCAGGATACGCCCCCTCAGTCGCCGGCCGGCTTCGCCTTCTCGGCGGCCTTGGGCTTCTTCTTCGCGGGCTCCTTGGCGGCCGGCTTCGACTCCGCGGCACCGTCCGAGCTGGCTTCCGAGGAGCCGTCCGCGGTCGCCCTGTAGTCGGTGCTGTAGAAGCCTTTGCCTTTGAAGATCAGGCCCACCGGGTAGTGCAGCTGGTGCAGCTGGCCGCCGCACTCAGGACAGGCCGTGCGGGGCGCGTCGGACATCGTCTGCAGCACCTCGAACTGGTGCCCGCACCTGACGCAGCGGTAGCCGTAGATCGGCATCGGAACCTCGAACTATAGCCGCCGCCCGGGATCCAGCCGCTGGAACACCATTCCCGACGGGGGCTTGGGATGGAAGTAGGTCGTCTTCTGGGGGAGTGTCTTCCCCTCCCGGGCCAGCCTCAAAACCAGCCGCAGGTCGGGCGCGTCCAGGAAGAAGGCCGCCACCGAGCCGCCGGCGTCGACCGCCTGCACCGCCGCCTCGGCGTCGCGCGTGTAGCTCAGGTAGTGCTCCGGATTCCGCCGGCCGAGCAGGTTGTCGATCACCTGGCGGTGCAGCTCCACCACCGCCAGCTCACCCTCCAGGGGCAGGACCTGGAACTGGCCGCCGCGGTAGGTGCCGGCCGCCACCCGGCCGCGGATCGCCGCCAGGGTGGCTTCCAGCGACGGCTGCAGCTCGCCTCCGGTGACCGCGATGCCGGACTTCAAGAGACGGTGGGTGGGCTGGACGGCGAGCCCGGGCTCGGCGAGGTCGGTCAGCAGGGCCGGCGTGAAGCGGCTGGCCGCGTCCGGCGGCCCGCCCGCCTCCTCCGAGTAGGCCAGCGCCGTCTCGTAGCGGTGATGGCCGTCCGCGATCAGCAGCCGCAGGGCCGCGCAGGCGGCGGCGACTCGGACCTGCCAGCCGCGGTCGCTGACCGCCCAGAGGCGGTGCCGGCCGTCGAACTCGAACTCCAGCGTCGCCGGCCCCGCGAAGCCTTCGGCCAGCAGCCCGTTCAGGTCCTGGCCTCCCTCGTAGAGCAGCCAGAGCGGCTCCAGGGCCACGCCGGTGGCCCGCAGCAGCTGCAGCCGGTCCTCCTTGGGACCGGGGTGGGTGCGCTCGTGCGGCAGCACCACGCCCCTGTCGTAGGGCTCCAGGCGGAGCGCGGCGATCAGGTCGCGCCGCCGGCGGCCATCGAACTCGACCTCGTGCAGGTACATCGAGGGAGGGTCCTCGCGGAGGACCCCTTCCCGCAGCCAGGTCTGGAAGTGGACGGCGGCGCCGGCATAGTCGGGGCCGGGCCGGATCAGCCGGACGACGTTGTAGGGATCCCGCGCCTGGTAAAGGGACAGGTCCTCGGCGGCGATGACGTCGTAGGGCGGCGAGACCAGCCGCTCCAGGGGCGCCGTGTAGCGGATGCCGGGGAAGGCGCGGACGTCAGCCAACGTCGCCCCTAGAGCTCGACGTAGCGCAGCTCGGCCATCGCCGGCACCGACCTCAGCCGGGCCAGCACGGCCTCCGGGACGGGGTCGTCGACGGCGAGGATCATCATGGCGCGGCCGCGGGGCTCGTCCCGGCCCACCTGCATGCTCGCGATGTTGATGTCGCTCTCGCCCAGGATGGTGCCGATCGCGCCCACCACCCCGGGCCGGTCCTCATGGCGGCTGACCAGGAAGCGGCCTTCGGGCACGAAGCCGACCCGGAAGGACTCGATCCGCAGCACGCGCGGCTCGCCCATCAGTACGGTGCCGGCGATCTCCAGGCCTCCGATCGTCAGCGTGATCAGGCTGGGATGGCCGCCCCCGGGGCTGCGCCGCTCGACCAGCCGCAGGCCCTTGTGGGCGGCGACCAGGCGGGCGTTGACCGGGTTGATCCGCTCCTCACTGAAGGGCTCCAGCAGGCCCTTGACGGCGGCCGCGGTCAGCAGCGAGACGTCGCGCTCGGCCAGCTCGCCCTCGTACTCGAGCTCGAGCGCGCTCAGGCGCCCGCCCTGCAGCTGGCGGTGCAGCGACGCCATGCGCTCGGCGAGGGCGGCGAAGGGACGCAGGAAAGCCATCTCCTCGGGCGGCAGGGAGGGAGCGTTGACCGCGTAGCGCGGCAGCTCTCCGGCCAGGACCGCCGCCACCTCCTCGGCCACGTCGAAGGCCACCGAGGACTGCGCCTCCGCGGTGGAGGCGGCGACGTGCGGGGTGGCCACGAAGTTGGGCAGGGTCAGGAGCGGGTTCTCCCCCGGTGGCTCCCGCTCGAAGACGTCGGCCGCGGCCGCCGCCAGGGCGCCCTTCTGGAGGGCGGCATAGAGCGCCGCCTCGTCCACGATCCCGCCCCGGGCCGCGTTGACCAGCCGCGCGCCCGGCTTGGCCAGGGCCAGCTCCCGGGCGCCGATCAGGTTCCGGGTGGCCTCGGTCAGGGGAGCGTGGATGGTGATGAAGTCGGCCCGGGCGAGCAGCTCCTCCATGGACACCAGCTCGACGTTGAACTGCTCCGCCCGCTCGGCGGCCAGGGCGGGGTCGAAGGCGATCACCTCCATCTCCAGGCCCTGCGCCCTCTTGGCGACCTCGGAGCCGATGTTCCCCAGGCCGACCACGCCCAGCGTCTTGCCGCGCAGCTCGACGCCGACGAATCGGGAACGCGTCCACTCGCCCCGCCGGACCGAGGCGTCCGCTTGCGGAATCCAGCGCGCGACCGCGAACAGGAGTGCCAGGCTGTGCTCGGCGGCCGCGATCACGTTGCCCCGCGGCGCGTTGACGACCAGGATCCCGCGGCGGGTGGCGGCGGGCACGTCGATGTTGTCCACCCCGACCCCAGCGCGGCCGACCACCTTGAGCCGGTCGGCCGCCTCCAGCACCGCCGCCGTGACCCTGGTCTCGCTGCGGACGACCAGGGCGTCGAAGCCGCGCACCCGCGCGGCCAGCTCAGCCTCCGAGAGACCGGTCGCCACCTCGACCTCGCCCGCCCGCCGCAGGCGCTGGAGCCCGCCTTCGGCCAGCGGGTCGGCCACCAGGATGCGTGCCGCCGGCACTGGCCGCTCGCTAGCCGGCGGCGGCCGGCACCTCCGCCAGGACCTGGTTGGCCGCCCGCAGGGAGCGGGTGTCGGCGGGCGCCACGTCCAGCTCCTCCAGCGCCTGCTCCACGGCCCAGAGAACCTGGACCACGTCGCCCTCGGCCACCGCGCCCAGGTGTCCGACCCGGATCATCCTGCCGCTCATCTTGCCCTGGCCGCCGGCGATGACGACCCCGTGGCGCTCGGCCAGCAGCCGGCGGAGCGCTTCGACCTCCAGGCCGGGCGGCGGCAGGGCGCCGGTCACCGTGGCCGAGCGGTAGCCGGCCGCCGCGAAGAGCGAGAAGCCGGCCGCCTCCAGCCCGGCCGCCATCGCGTCGGCCAGGCGCCGATGCCGCCGATGGACGTTCTCGAGGCCTTCCTCCTCCAGCATCCGGATCCCCTCCTGGACTCCGTAGAGGACGCTCAGGGCGGGCGTGAAAGGGGTCATCCCCTTACCTGCCCACTCCCGGGCCTGCGCCCAGTCCAGGTAGAAGCGGGGCGAGCGTGCCTCGCGCTGCCGTTCCCATGCCCGCGCGCTGACGCTGACGAACGCGATCCCGGGTGGCGACATCCAGCCCTTCTGGCTGGCGCTGACGGCGACGTCCACGCCCCAGGCGTCGGTCTCGATCGGGATCGAGGAGATGGAGGAGACGCCGTCCACCAGCACCAGGCGGTCGGCCTCGCGGGCCACCTGCGCCAGCCGCGGCAGGGGGTTGGTGAGGGCGGTCGAGGTCTCGTTGTGCGTGAGCAGCACGGTCTTCGCGTGCGGGTGGTCGGCCAGCACCCGGCGGAGGTCGTCGGGGTCGACCGGCTGGCCCCACTCGAAGTCCAGCCGCACGACCTCGGCTCCGTAGGCGGTGGCGATGGCGGCGAAGCGCTCGCCGAAGTTGCCGCAGACGGCGGCCACCACCTGGTCCCCGGGCGAGACCGTGTTGGCGACCGCGGACTCCAGGCCCCCGGAGCCGGAGCAGGTCAGCAGGAGGAGGTCGCCCTGGGTCTGGAACACCCGCCGCGCGCCGGCGGTCACGTCCTTCAAGAGGGCGGCGAACTCCGGGCCGCGGTGGTCGACCATCGGCTTCGCCATCGCCCGCTGGACACGCTCCGGGATCGGCGTCGGGCCGGGGATGCGCAGCTGGGGAGAGTAGTGGGGGGTCATGGCCTCACTCCTGGGCTGGTTGGGGGCGCTACCGCTGGTCGCTGGCGTAGGGGAGGAGCGCGATCTGCCGTGCCCTCTGCAGAGCCAGGGTCAGCGGACGCTGGTGCTTGGCGCAGGTGCCGGTCACCCGCCGGGGCAGGATCTTGCCCCGGTCGCTGATGAAGCGGCGCAGGCGGGAGACCTCCTTGTAGTCGATGTAGTGGACCTTCTCCACGCAGAAGCTGCAGACCTTGCGGTGGGTGCGCTTCGGCTTGCCTTCGCGCCCCATTCGAACTGCCATGTCGCTCTAACTCCTTTAGAAGGGGATCTCGTCCGGGTCCACGTCACGCACCTCGCCCTCCGGCGCCGGCGGCTCCTCCGTGGGGCGCGGCACGGCCGCGGGGGCACCCGTCGCGGGCTGGCCGCCGCCTCCGGCCCCGCGCGGCTCCAGGAACTGCACGTCGTTGGCGATCACCTCGGTGACCCGCCGCTTCTGGCCATCCTGGCCTTCCCAGGACCGGGTCTGCAGGCGGCCCGCCACGTAGACCAGCGAGCCCTTGCGCAGGTACTGCGCGACCTGCTCGGCCAGGTTCCGGCGGCCGATATTCCAGGCCACGATGTTGTGGTAGTCGGTGAACTCCCGCCGCTCTCCCTCGGGGCCGACCGCGTATCGGTTGGTGGCGATCGAGAAGGAGGTCACGGGCTGGCCGGAGGGCGTGTAGCGCATCTCCGGATCCCGGGTCAGCCGCCCGATCAGCTGCACCAGGTTGAGGTTGCTCATGCCTGCTCCTCCGTCTCCACTTTTTCCGCCGTCTTCTCGCTCTCCGCCGTCTTCTCCGTCTCCGCCGTCTTCTCGGTCTCCGCCGTCTTCTCGGTCTCCGCCTCCGCCGCCGCCGTTTCCGGCACCTCCGCCGCGGCGGCGGTCACCGGCCGGCCACCGTCGCCGCTCTTCGCCTTCTCGGGCCGGCGCACGACCAGGTGCCGGAACACCTCGTCTGAAATTTTCAGGCTCGACTCCAGCTCCGGGATGCGCGGCGGTTCCAGCTGGAACTCCTGGAGGACGTAGTAGCCCTCGCGGAAGTGCCCGACCTCGTAGGCGAGC
>DATGVT010000371.1:0-4449 GCA_035300005.1 Candidatus Acidiferrales bacterium | reverse complement strand
ACAGCGCTGCCGGCGACGTTGTGGCCGCCGCCCCGGATTGCGAACAGCATCCCCCGCGAGCTGGCGAAGCGCACCGCCGCCTGGACGTCCTTGGTGTCCTTCGGCCGGGCGACCAGTTCCGGCTTGCGGTCGATGCTGCCGTTCCAGATCTTCCGAGCCTCGTCGTAGCCGTCTGCGCCGGGGGTCAGGACCTGGCCGCCGAAGCCAGGGATCAGCTTGCGATCCATCACCTTCGCCATGGGGTGGATCATGCCCCCTCCAAGCCCGGGTTCCAAGAACAAAAACTGGACTTGCTTTTGATTCGGGCGCTGCCAGACTGCGCGCATGAGGACGGGCTACGGCCAGTACTGTCCGGTCTCCAAAGGCGCCGAGGTTTTCGCCGAACGCTGGACCCCGCTCGTGGTCCGCAACCTGTTCGTCGGGTGTCACAGCTTCAACGAGATCCACGAAGGTGTGCCCCGGATGTCGCGTACGCTCCTGGCGCAGCGGCTGCGCTCGCTGGAGCGCGAAGGCGTCGTCGACCGCCGCCCCAACCCCCGCGGGCGCGGCTGGCTGTACTTCCTGAGTCCGGCCGGCGACGAGCTCACCCGCGTCTGCATCGAGCTCGGGAACTGGGCCGCGCGCTGGCTCACCCTGCGGCCAGAGGACATGGATCCCCGGGTCGTGCTCTGGGGCTGGAAGAAGTTCGTCGATCCGGGGAGGCTGCCGCCCCGGCGGGTGGTGGTCCGCTTTGACCTCCGCGACTGGCGGAAAGAGCACTTCTGGCTCCTGCTCCAGAGGCCGGAGGTGGAGCTCTGCGCGCACAACCCTGGCTTCGAGGAGGACATCGTCGTCGCCACCGACTGCGAGACGCTGGCCCTTGTGCACATGGGGCGGATGTCGATGGCGGAGGCGAGCCGAAGGGGACGCTGGCGCATGGACGGGCCGCGTGATCTGGTGCGCGCGTTCCCGACCTGGGGCGGGCTCTCGTATTTCGCCGACGTGAGGCCGGCCCGCTCCGCCTGATGATCGATCTCCTGAAGAGCTTGCGGGCAATCCGCCAGTTCACCGGCGAGACCCTACCGGCCGACGCGGTCCGCGACATCTTCGACGTGGTCCGTTGGTCGGGCAACGCCAGCAACCGGCAGGAGTTCCGGGTGCTCTGGGTGGAGGACCGGGAGACCCTGCGCCGGCTGGCCGGCCTCGAGGGTTACGCCGGGCATCTGGCCGGAGCCGCGGCCGGGGCGGTGATCGCGACCTGGATGGCGCGCGACGAGCTGAACGCGTTCGACGAGGGCCGGATCGCCGAGCGAATCATGCTGGCGGCCCATACGCATGGGATCGGCTCCTCGATCGGCTGGCTTATCGGGCGCGGCCGCGAGGAAGCGCGCCGGCTGCTCAACCAGCCCGAGGGGCGGACAGTCCGAACCACCATCTCGCTCGGGTTTCCGGCCGAGGGCGCCCGGCGAGGCGCCCGCCGCAAGCCGCTGGAAGAGCTCGTCCGCCGCTCTCCGTGAGCGAGGCGCCCGAGCTCGTCGCCCGCGCCTGGCTGCGGCATGGCCCCTGGGGCATGTTCGGCTGGGCCGAGCCGGGGCTCCTGGTCGGCCGCGCGGGCAGAATCAGCTTTATCAGCGAGGAAGGCCCGCGCTTCGAAACCGACCGCAGCGCGGTGCGGGCCAGCTGGCCCTGGTGGGAGTTCGGGGCCGGCGTGCACCTGACCGTGGACAGCCGCATCTACCGGATCTCGCTGGTCCGGCCGCCCAACGCCGACGACGTCCAGGTCAGCGAGGGCGGCCCGATCACCCGGGCCGGGTTCGACCCCACCGGGATCTCGACCATCGGCGAGGGTCTGGAGAGCGGCGGCAGCTGGAAGGAATACCTGGCCTAGGCTCGGACTGGCACCCCCGCGACCGTCTCCGCCGCCAGGTGGTCGGCGACCGTCTTCAGGTCCTTCGTCTTCTCGAACAGCGCCAGCTGGCGGTCGGCGCTGGTGCCCTCGCGCAGGATGGTGTGCACGTACTCGACCGCGGCGCGGGAGCCGAGCTCGTCGACGACGTCGTCCACGAACTCCAGCAGCTCCAGCGCCAGCTCTCGCATCGGGACCTCGGCCTGCTTCCCGAAGTCGATCAGCCGGCCGTCGATGCCGTAGCGCATCGCGCGCCACTTGTTCTCCGCGATCAACGCGGGCAGGTACTTGCGGAAGCCGAGGTTCCTCTCCCGCAGCCTGAGCAGCTGGGCGCAGATCGCCTGCATCAGCGCCGCCAGGCAGATGGTCTCCTCGACCCGGGTCGGCATGTCGCAGACCCGGAACTCGAGGGTGCCGTACTGTGGGTGCAGACGGAGGTCCCACCAGATCTTCTTGGCGTCGTCGATGCTCTGCGTCCGCACCAGGAGGTCGACGAAGTTCTCGTACTCGTCGTGGGAGCCGAAGTCGGGCGGGATGCCCGTCCGCGGGAAGCGCGACCAGACCACGCAGCGGTAGGACTTGAGACCGGTCTGGCGGCCGATCCAGAAGGGGCTGGAGGTGGAGAGCGCGAGCAGGTGGGGGAGGAAGTAGCGCGCCTCGTTGAAGACCTCCAGGCGGCGGTCGGGGTCGGGGATCGACACGTGCACGTGGAGGCCGAAGATCAGGAGCTCGCGCACCACGTCCTGGAGCTCCTCCTCCAGCATCTTGTAGCGCTCCTTGTCGGTGATCAGCTGGTCCTGCCAGGTCGAGAAGGGATGGGTCCCGGCGCAGGCGATGCGCAGGCCCCGCGGCAGCAGGACGGAGGCGCAGGTTCCCCGCAGCCGCACCAGCTCCTCGCGCGCCTCCTCCACGCTCGAGCACACGCGCGTGCCCACCTCGACCACCGACTGCATCATCTCGGGCTTGACCTGGTCGCCCAGGGAGGGGCTGGCCTCGGCCATCATCGCCTCGATCGCGGAGTAGAGCGCGCCGGTGCCGTCCAGGATCTGGTACTCCTCCTCGATCCCGACCGTCAGCGGCTGCGTCATTTCCGGCCCTCGACCAGATAGGTTGGCACGATGCTGCCGGCTCCGGCGGTCACGTTGAGCAGCGCAGCCGAGGAGAGCCGCGTCATCACCCCGCCCACGCGGCCGTCGAACAGGTAGGGGTCCAGGTCCATGGCCAGCTCGTGCAAGCGGATCCCGTCCAGCAGCACCGGGAACGGCTGCCGGGGGACGGGCACCGCCTCCTGCACCACGTAGGGCTGCGTCATCGCCTCGGCCAGCGCCTTCTCCCAGTCCCGCTGGCCCACGTCCCAGCCGAGGACCACCCCCTTGCCGCCGTACTCGTCGTTCGGTTTCAGCACCAGCCGCTGCCGGCCGGCCGCGATCTGCTCTCCGAGGGCGGGCACCACCTTGCGCGTCCAGGGCACGTGGCGGGCGATCGCGCGCCGCTGGGTGGGCGTGTAGAGGCGCGCGTAGCGGGGGTCGGAGAGCAGCGCCAGGCTCATCTTCTTGTGCAGCAGCTTGGCCCGGAAGGTGTTGACCACGCAGCAGGCGCCCGCCAGGTAGGCGTCGGCGAGCACCCGGGCCTCGGGACCGCGGGACAGCAGCTCGGTGGTCAGCACCCGGCGGTAGACCAGGTTGACGGGCGTCCGCCCAGCGTAGAGCCGGCCCCGGCGCAGCTCGAGGTCGCGGGGGTCGCAGATCAGCGTGCGCACCCCCCGGGCCTGGAAGAAGTCGCGGAACATCTCGAACTCGGGCGCGGTGGGCAGACCCTTCCAGTCCACGATGGCCACCACCGGAGTGCCGGCGCGGCCCCACTGGCGGAACGCCCGCAGCATGGCCGCCAGCTGGCGGGCGCGGTTGGGCAGCCCGCGCAGCCGGTAGCGGAGGCGGAAGGCCCTCATGGCCGGCAGCTCTTCGAAGGCCTGCGCCAGGTTGTCGCTGTAGGCCATCCCGGCCGGCGACTCCGCGTTGTACTCGACGAAGCGCAGCCGGCCGGAGAAGAAGCCGTCCAGGCGGGCCGAAGGCGAGGAGGACCGGCAGCCGGGGTCGGCCAGGGCCAGCCGCTCCTCGGCGGCGTCCAGGTCCAGCTCACGCCGCAGCGCGTCATCCCGGAGGAGCACCTTCTCGAGCGCCTGCAGCGCGGCGTAGATCGCCTCCGCGGCCTGCACCGCCGCTCGAAAGCGCGAGGGGGTCATCAGGTTGGGCCGCAGCGAGATCGAGAGGGGCCGTTCGCCGAAGTAAAGCCGCCGCTTCTTCTGGCCCCGGCGCAGGGCCAGCGCGCTCGCGGCCGCCAGTTCCTCGTCCTCCAGCAGAGCGTGGTAGGCGGCCACCGCGTCCATCAGCTGCGGGCAGCGCGCTCCACGTGCTTCCACCAGCGGTGCTCGCCCCACCAGGGCGGCGGGGTGCCCTGGCGGCGGGCGTACCGGAGGGCCAGGTCGGACATGGTCTCCACCACCCAGGCGAAGGCCTCCTCCTTGATCGAGAAGCTGTCGAAGTCGGGCGCCGGGTTCAGGAAGT
>DATGVT010000370.1:0-3733 GCA_035300005.1 Candidatus Acidiferrales bacterium | reverse complement strand
CTCGGCTTCGAGGGCGGGCAGATGCCCTTCGCCCAGCGGATCCCCAAGCTGGGCGGCTTCAAGAACCCCTTCAAGCGCACCTACGCCCTGGTCAACCTGACCCGGCTGGGGCGGTTCCCGGAGGGGGCCCAGGTGGGCCCCGAGCAGCTGGTCGAGGCCGGCCTCGCAGAGCCGGGCATGGAGATCAAGGTTTTGGGCGCCGGCAAGCTCCGGCGCAGACTCCAGGTCACCGCCCATGCGTTCAGTCAGAGCGCCCGCGCCGCCATCGAGAAGCGAGGCGGGACCGTGACCCTGATCGGCGGCGAGAAGGCCCCGAAATCCGTGAAGAAGGCTCGCGGCAGGACGGCGGCCGTGGCCGGCGCCGCGGAGGCCGCAGCGGAAGCCGCCCCCGAGCCCGCCGAGGAGCCCAGCGAGGCGCCTGAAGCCTAGGGCCGGCCTGTGAACCTACTCGAAGCCCTCTACAACGCGCTCCGGCTGCCGGAGCTGCGCAACAAGCTGATCTTCACCGGCTTGCTGCTGGTCATCTTCCGGCTCTTCGCCAACATCACGATCCCGGGCGCCAAGCAGGATGCCCTGGCCCAGCTCTTCTCCTCGCAGGCCATCCTCAGCCTGCTCGACCTCTTCTCCGGCGGCGGCCTCAGCAACTTCAGCGTGGTGGCCATGGGGCTGAACCCCTACATCAACGCCACGATCATCATGCAGCTGATGCGGGTGGTCTCCACCCGCCTCAAGGAGATCTCGGAAGAGGGCGAGATGGGCCGGCGCCGGATGACGCGCTGGACCCGCTACCTGACAGTCGCCCTGGCGGCCGGCCAGGCCTACGGCCTGACGGTGCTCTTCCAGAACATCAATCCCGCCATCCTGCCCGCCAACCTGGAGTGGTTCCAGCGGCTGGCCATCATCGTCGTCCTGACCTCGGGCACGATCCTGCTGATGTGGTTGGGCGAGCTGATCACCGAGTACGGCATCGGCAACGCCGTCTCCTTGATCATCTTCGCCGGCATCATCGGCCGGGCGCCGCGGACCATCTTCTCCACCGTCCAGGCGCACTCAGGTGGGGGCGGGCTGGCCGACTACCTGCCCTTCATCCTCTTCGTCGTGATCGCGCTGGTGGTGACCGCCTTCATCATCGAGGTGCAGCAGGCGGTCCGGAAGATCCCCATCCAGTCGGCGCAGCGGGTGGTGGGCGGCGCCCGCACGATTCAGGCGCGGGCCAGCTTCCTACCCCTGCGCGTCAACACGGCGGGCGTGATCCCGATCATCTTCGCGATCTCGATCATGTTCTTCCCGACCATCATCGCCAACTACTTCAGGGCGGCCCCTACCGACACCTGGTACTACAAGGCGGCGACCTGGCTCCAGGAGAACTTCCAGCCCACCGCGCCCAGCCTCCAGATGGCGATCCTCTACAACGCCCTCTACTTCCTGTTCGTCTTCGGGTTCACCTACTTCTACACCCAGGTGGTCTTCGACCCCATCGACGTGGCCGACAACCTGAAGCGCTACTCGAGCTTCATCCCCGGCATCCGGCCGGGGCGCCCCACGGCCGAATACCTGACCGCGGTCATGAACCGGGTCACCTTCGCGGGCGCCATCTTCCTGGGGCTGATCACGGTCGTGCTGCCGATCACGACCTCCAGGATCAGCGGCATCCCCCAGACGCAGATGTACCTGGGCGGAACCGCGATCCTGATCGTGGTCGGCGTGGCCCTGGACACCATGAAGCAGCTGGAGACCCAGCTCGTCATGCGCCAATACAGAGGGTTCATCCGTTGAACCTGCTCCTGTTCACCCCACGAAATCTGGCGATTTCGCGGGGACCCCGAGAACTAGCCGGATGAATCTGCTTTTGTATGGGGCACCCGGCGGCGGCAAGGGCACCCAGGCCGACTACCTGCGCGGCCGGTTCGGCATCCCGCACGTGGCCACCGGCGACATCCTGCGCGCCGAGGTCAAGGCCGGCACCGAGCTGGGGAAGCAGGCGAACGCGATCCTGGAGCGCGGGGAGCTGGTCCCCGACGAAGTCATCATCGGCATCGTCCGCCGCCGGCTGCGCGAGCCCGACTGCGAGCGCGGCTTCATCCTGGATGGGTTCCCGCGCACGATCCCACAGGCGAAGGCCCTGGACCGGCTGATGGAGGAGATGGGCCGCCGCTTCCAGCGCGTCCTCTACATGAGCGTGCCGGCCGAAGAGCTGATCCGGCGCCTCTCCGGCCGGCTGACCTGCCCGGCCTGCCAGCGCACCTACCACCCCGAGCACAACCCGCCGGGCGCCCACCCTAACTGCCCCCACGACGGCGCCGAGCTGGTCATGCGCGACGACGACCGGCCGGAGGCCGCGCGGCACCGGATCGAGGTCTACCTGGCCTACACCCTGCCCGTGCTCGACTACTACCGCAAGGAGGGGCTGGTTTCCGAGATCGACGGCCTGGGAACCATCCAGTCCGTGCGGCACCGCGTGCTGGCCGCCCTCGGCCACGCCCCCGACCCGGCGCCCACCCACAGCCGGAGCCCGGGATGATCAACCTGAAGACCCGCCACGAGCTGGAGCTGATGGAGCGGGCCGGCCGGCTGCTGGCCTCGATCGTCCCTCAGCTGGCGCAGGCGGTCGAGCCCGGCCGGCGCACCCTCGAGCTGGACCGGCTGGCCGAGCGCCTGATCCGGGAGGGCGGGGCGGTGCCCGGGTTCCTGGGCTACCACGGCTTCCCCAACTCAATCTGCGTCTCGCTCAACGAGGAGGCCGTCCACGGCATCCCGGGCCGGCGCCGCATCCAGGCCGGCGACCTGGTCAGCCTCGACCTGGGCCTGGTGCTGGACGGGTTCTGGGCTGACGTCGGGCTGACCGTGGGGGCCGGCCCGGTGGCGGCGGAGGCCACCCGGCTGATCGGGGTGACCGAGGAGGCGCTGTACAAGGGAATCGAGCAGGCGCAGCCCGGCAACCGGCTGGGCGACATCTCGGCCGCCGTCCAGAACCACGTCGAGGCGGCCGGGTTCTCGGTCATCCGCCAGTTCGTCGGCCACGGGATCGGCCGCCAGATGCACGAGGACCCGCAGGTCCCCAACTTCGGGGCGGCCGGGACCGGACCGGAGCTCAAGCCGGGCATGACGCTGGCCATCGAGCCGATGGTCAACGCCGGCTCGCACGAGGTGTTCATGAAGCCAGACGGCTGGACTATCTGCACGGTCGACGGCTCCCTGTCCGCCTACTTCGAGCACACCGTCGCCATCACCCAGGACGGGCCCCGGATCCTGACCCAGTGGCGGAACGGGAACAGGATCGCTGCGAATTGAGTTACAATCGGCGTTCGTGCCCCCGCGCCGTAGCCTCGTGCGCGGCGTCGTGGCCGAGCCCCTCCCAGACGGAATGTTCAGGGTGGAGCTCGAGAACGGGGCCAGCATCCTAGCCCATGTCGCCGACCGTGTGGGCGCCCACTTCGCCCGGCTGCGCGCGGGCGACCGGGTGGGGGTGGAGCTGGCCGCCAACGACCGGTCGCGGGGACGGATCAGGGAGATCTACAGGTGAAGGTGAGGCCGTCGGTCAGAAGGATGTGCTCGAACTGCAAGGTGATCCGGCGCGAGGGAGTGGTGCGCGTGCTCTGCATCAATCCCAAGCACCGGCAGCGGCAGGGTTAGGGAGGAGATAGTGGCGAGGATCGCCGGCATCGACATTCCCCGCGAGAAGCGGGTGGTGATCTCCCTGGCGTACATCCACGGGATCGGCCGCAGCACCTCC
>DATGVT010000369.1:0-1662 GCA_035300005.1 Candidatus Acidiferrales bacterium | reverse complement strand
CCAGGGCGGCGGCCAGGAAGCCGGCTCCCAGGAAGCAGCCCGTCCCGGCGGCCAAGGCCCCGGCGGCCAAGGCCCCGGCGGCCAGGAAGGCGGCCCCCGCCAAGGGCGCCGCCGAGAAGAAGGCACCGGCCAGGAAGGCCTCCGCCAAAAGCTAGAGGCCCTCCAGGCCGGGCCTAGAGCCGGGCCAGCAGGACCTCCAGCCCCAGCTCGGCGTCGACCTGGCCTGACTTGACCTCCCACTCGTAGGCGAGCACGGCCCGAAGCCCGGCCTCCAGCCGCTCGGTGGTGGTGGTCGAGGCCATGTCGAAGGCCTTCTGGAGGACGAACGGGTGCTCGCGCATGGCCGCCTGGACCTGAGCCAGGCCCTCACCTCGGTCCTGGCGCGTCTTCACCGCCAGCACCAGCGCCAGCTGGCGGGCCAGCCGGTAGGCGACGGTGGTCGGGCCCATGCCCGCCGCGACCAGCCCCCGCGCCACCTTCCAGGCCCCCGCCGCCGGCCGCGGCACGAGCTGGTCGGTCAGCCGGAAGATGTCCTCCTCGCGACCGCCGGCCAGCAGGGCCTCGACCGCCGGGGCGTCCAGCGGCGCTCCCGAGTCCCGGTAGGCGGCCAGCTTCCGGAGCTCGCTGTCGATGACGCCCAGGTCGGGCGGGCTGGCCCTCAGCACCTGGGCCGCCAGGCTGCCGGGCAGGTTGTAGGCCCGGGCGCGGTCCTGCGCCCACTGCATGAGTGCACGGCCCTTCAGGCGCGGAAACTCGCGCACCCGCCCGCCCGCGGCCGCGAAGGCTTTGGCGAGCCGGCTGCCGGTCCGCAGCTGGCCCTGGACGGTCATCACCAGCCTTGTCGTCTCCGGGACGCCCGCCAGGGCCGGCGCCAGCTGGTCCGCGCGCCCGCTGGGCACCAGCTTGACCGCCACCACCCGGCAGGGATCCAGGAAGGGCAGCTGGAGAAGGGCCTCCTGCAGCCGCGCCGCGGTCAGGCCGCCCGGCTCCATAGCCTCGAACCCGAAGTCGGAGACCAGGTCCTGGCGCCAGCGCGCGACCAGGGCCCGAGCCTCCTCCTCGACCGCGTAGGTTTCCTCGCCATGGAGCAGGTGAATGTGCGGCTCGGCCACGCAGCCGGATCCTACAATCCCGCCCAATGGCGCTTGGCCCCGGCAGCACCGTCGGCCCCTACCAGATCGTCGAGCAGGCCGGGAAGGGCGGCATGGCCACGGTCTACAAGGCCTACCAACCGGCCCTCGAACGCCACGTCGCGCTGAAGGTCCTGCCCGAGTTCTTCGCGGAGGAGCCGGGCTTCCGGGAGCGCTTCCACCGCGAGGCGGTGGCGGTGGCCAGGCTGCGGCACCCGAGCATCCTGACCGTCTTCGACCACGGTCAGCAGGACGGCCTCGCCTACATCGTCACCGAGTACGTCGATGGAGGGACCCTGTCCGGGCGGCTCGGGCAGCCGCTGCCGGTGAGCGAAGCCGTGCGCCTGCTGAAACCGGTCGCCTCCGCGCTCGACTACGCGCACGCGCACAAGGTCCTGCACCGCGACGTCAAGCCCTCGAACGTGCTGCTCTCCGGGGATGGGGTCCCGGTGCTTTCCGACTTCGGCCTGGCCCGGATGATGGGCAGCGCCGACCGCCTGACCCGGGCCGACACCGTGCTGGGGACGCCCGA
>DATGVT010000368.1:0-2281 GCA_035300005.1 Candidatus Acidiferrales bacterium | reverse complement strand
GTTAGCTTTTTGTCAAGAACTTACTTGACAGACGGGCTCAGCTGCGGGCTTCGAGCAGCCTCTGCACCGGAGCCAGGTCGAAGGGGTGGCCCAAGCTGACCACGACGTGCTGGCAGCCGGCCTCGACCAGGCTCTGCCAGTCCTCAGGGGAGCGCGTGTTGGCCGTCCGCTCGATGCTCTCGAAGTCGCGGCCGGCCTTCTCGCACCACTCCCGCAGCACGCGCACCCGGCGGCGGTAGGCGGAGGCGGGGCCGAAGCCGTTCCAGGCGTCGGCGTGCTCGGCCACCAGCCGCAGCGTGACCTTCTCCCCGCCGCCGCCGATCAGGATGGGCACCCGCCCGGGCGGCTGCGGCCGCAGCCGGGGAAGGCGGGCCTTGATCCGCGGCAGGGCCTTCGCCAGCATCCGCAGCCTGGAGGCTGGGGTGCCGAACTCGTATCCGTACTCCTTGAAGTCGCGTTCGAACCAGCCCGCCCCCAGGCCGAGGACGAGCCGCCCTCCGCTCAAGTGATCGACCGTGCCCGCCATCAGCGCCAACAGGTCCGGGTTGCGGTAGGCGGCACAGCTGACCATGGGCCCGATCTGCGCTCGCTGGGTGTCGACGGCCAGGGCGGCGAGCAGAGTCCAGCACTCGAAGTGGCCGCCGTTGCCGTCGCCGAAGAGCGGGAAGAAATGGTCCCAGATCCAGATCGAGTCCACGCCCAGGCGGTCGGCCTCGGTCCAGGCCCGCCGCAAGTCGGCGACTGAGGTCACCTGCGGGCGCAGTGACACGCCGACTTTGAAACCCCCCACTTACCTGCGATTATGGGCGCGGGGTGGCCACCGTCACGTGCGGGATCGACCTCGGCGGCACCAAGATCCAGGCCGTGGTCCTACGGCACCACCGGGTGGCCGGCCAGAACCGCGTCGCCACGCCGCGGGACAGCGCGCGGGCGGTCATCACGGCCATGGCCGGCTCAGTCCGCGCCTCGCTGCAGGAGGCGGGGGCGCAGCCCTCCGACCTGGTCCGGGTCGGCGTCGGCAGCCCCGGCGAGATCCAGGCCGAGGCCGGAGCCGTCTCCCATGCCAACAACGTGCCCGGCTTCGGCGGCCGGGTCCGGGTGGCCGAGCAGCTGTCACGCGCCCTCGGAGGCGTGCCCGTGGTGCTCGACAACGACGTCCGCGTCGCCATCCTGGGCGAGTTCCACCGGGGCGCCGGCCGCCCTTACAAGAACCTGCTGGGAGTGTTCGTCGGCACGGGGGTGGGCGGCGGGCTGATCCTGAACGGCGAGCTGCGTGAGGGTCGGGGCGCGGCGGGTGAGATCGGGCACACGGTGGTCAGGCCCGGCGGCCGCGAGTGCTCCTGCGGGCGCAAGGGCTGCCTGGAGGCCTACGCGGGCCGCGGCCGGATGGAGTTCAACGCCCGCCGGTGGGCGGCCGACGGCCGCAAGACGATCCTCTTCGACCTCATGCGCAAGGACAAGCGCGACCGGCTGACCAGCGGAGTGATCGCGGCCGCCCTAGACAGGAAGGACCGGATGGCGGTCGGCCTGGTCGACGATGCGGTCTGGGCGCTGGGGATCGCGCTGGCGTCGGCCCAGAACCTGCTCGACCTGGAGGCGATCATCATCGGCGGGGGACTGGGCGACCGGCTGGGCCGTTCGTTCGTCGACCGGGTCGCCGCCGCGATGAAGCCGCGCCTGTTCGTGGACCAGCACCCTCCGCAGATGCTGACCACGGAGCTGGGCGATCTGGCCGGCGCCGTCGGCGCCGCGGTGCTGGCCGGTGGCTAGAGGCCGAGCCTCCAGGACCCTGGCGGAGCTGGAACCCTTCGAGGTGAATACGGGGCAGCTGAGCCGCGAGCAGTGGGCCGCCTTCCACACCTTCCGGCGCCTCCGCCACCAGGAGGACAACCCTGACCACCCGCTGCTGCCGGACGAGGTCTTCGAGCAGGACATGAAGCGGGAAGATCCCTTCCGAGACCGCCGGTATTTCTGGGTCTGGGACGGGAAGCGCGTGGTGGCCGACTTCGGCTGCGGCGCGGTCAAGCCGGGCGCCCCGGGCTACGAGAGCAACCGGCACCTGCTCTGGTGCGGCGCCGGGGTCATCAAGTCCTACCGCCGCCGCCACCTGGGACGCAAGCTGCTGGGTGTCGCCCTCGCACAGATGGACGCTTTCGGCGCCACCACGCTCACCGCCGGTACCGACCAGCCCGACGGCCACGCCTTCCTGAAGGCCATGGGGTTCGCGCCTCGCTTCACCGGCCGTGAGAGCCGGCTGGACTTCCAGCAGGTCGACTGGGGT
>DATGVT010000367.1:0-3580 GCA_035300005.1 Candidatus Acidiferrales bacterium | reverse complement strand
AAGTCCCCCTGGGCGAAGTTGAGGATTCCGAGGACGCCGAACAGCAGCGCCAGGCCGGCTGCCACCAGCCCGATCGAGGCGCCGACGACCAGCCCGTTCAAGCCGGCTACGACGACCTGCTCCAAGCTCAGCCCTCGCCCTTGAGGTAGGCAGCCACCAGTAGATCAGCGGTCGGGAACGCGTCCAGCCCGTGCGTTCCCGTGATGCGTCCCTGCTTCATCACGTAGAGCCGGGTGCAGACCTTCTTCAGGAGATCGAAGGAGGCGTCGACCACCAGGACGGCGAGCCCTTGCCCGACCGCCTTGCGTAGGGCTGTCGCGATCAGGCCGACGTTCCGCGGCATCAGCCCCTCGCTTGGCTCGTCGACCAGGAGCAGGCGCGGCTCCAGGGCCAGCCCCCGCGCCAGGTTGAGCGCTTTCTGCTCGCCTCCGCTGAGGGTGCCGGCAAACTGGCGGCGCCGGGCCGAGAGCAGCGGAAAAAGCTCGTAGGCCATCTCCAGGCAGCGCCTCTGGTCGCCCCGCGGCTGCACCATCGCGGCTGCCCGGATGTTTTCCTCGACGGTCATGTCGGGGAAGACGGCCTCGGCGTCCGGCACGTACCCGATCCCCAGGCGGGCGCGCCGGTAAGCGGGTCCGCGCAGCTCGCGGTCCTCAAAGGTGATCCGGCCCCGGGTTCGGGGGCCGAGGCCCATGATCGCCTTCAGCGTGGTCGTCTTGCCGACCCCGTTGTGGCCGACCAGGCCGACGCCCTCCCCGGCCTCGACCCGCAGCGAGATCCCCTGCACGATGTGGCTGCGCCCGTAGTAGGCGTGCAGCTCCTGAAGCTCAAGCAACCGCCGCGCCTCGCAGGAACACGTCCCTGACGGTGGGGTCGTCGAAGACCTCGTCCGCCGTCCCCTCCGCGATCTTCTTACCCAGGTTGAAGGCGGTGACCCGGGCGGCCGTCCGCCGCACGAGCTCGACGTCGTGCTCGGCCATCACGATCGTGCACTCGTTGGCCACGCGCTTGAGGAGGGTGCCGAGCGACTGCCGCTCGAGCTCGGTCAGCCCAGAGCTCGGCTCGTCCAGGAGCAGGACCCGCGGCCGGCTGCCGAGCGCCATCGCCACCTCCAGCTGCTTCTGCTGGCCGTGGCCGAGCTCCTCGGCAAGGACCTCGACGCGCCTCCCCAGGCCCACCATCTCCAGCAGCTCACTGGCCAAAGCCCGGTCTGCGCGGCGGGGCCGGGGCCGCAGCATGCCCAGCATCGGATGCCGAGCCTCGACGGCGAGGATGACATTTTCGAGGCAGGTGAAGCCGGGGATGACCGAGGTCAGCTGGAAGGAGCGCCCAATGCCCATCCGAGCACGCTGGTGTGGTGTCGTACGCCCCAGCGAGCGCCCCAGGAACTCGATCTCGCCCGCAGTCTGGAGCAGCTGGCCGCCGAGGACATTGAGGAAGGTGCTCTTGCCGGCGCCGTTGGGACCGACCAGCGCATGGAGCTGGCCATCGCGGATCTCGAGGTCGACGCCGTCCACGGCCAGGAAGCGGCCGAATGCCACCGAGATGCCGCGGGTCGCCAGCAGGACCGCGGCAGTCATGCGGCCTCAGGAATCTCGACCACCCGACGGCTGGCCAATCTCCGGTCAATGCTAGAAACGGCCCCTCAGGCTGTCCAATTTGGCGCTGAAGGAGCCCACCTATGATTCGCGCGTGGGCGGGGCCGGGACCGGCTCGGGATCGCTGCTCGTGGTGGGTGCGCACGCGGCGGACTTCGTCTGGCGCGCCGCCGGCACGATCGCCCTTCACACGGCGAGAGGATGGCGCGCGACCGTGGTTGCACTCTCCTACGGCGAGCGCGGTGAGTCGGGGGACCTCTGGAGAGACGCCGGTCAGACGGTCGAGAACGTAAAACGGATCCGCCAGGCGGAGTGCACGGCGGCCGCGGCCGCGGTGGGCGCCGAGCTCGTCCCCTTCGACCTGGGCGACTACCCGCTGGTGGTGCCGCCCGAGGCGATCCAGCGGCTGGCCGAGCTGATCCGCGAGGCCGCTCCCCAGGTCGTGATCACGCACACTCCGGCCGACCCCTTCAATCCCGACCATCCGGTCGCCTCGGCGGCGGCCGACCTGGCGCGCAAGCTGGCGATGGGCGCGGCCGGCGTGGCCAGCGCGTTCAGGACCATCCCGCCACCGCGCATGTACCTTTTCGAACCCCACCACCCCGAGCAGTGCGGGTTCAAGCCGGACAGCTTTGTCGACATCACGGAGGTCGCCGAGCGCAAGGAGCAGGCGATGGCCGCGATGAAGGCTCAGGCATACCTGCGCGACCACTACCGGCAGCGCGCGGAGCAGCGGGCTGTCCAGGCGCGCTACTTCGGAGCCGGGCCTCAGACGCGCTACGTGGAGGCCTTCCAGCGCGCCACGCCAGTGCTGGTTGAGGAGCTCTGATCCAGGTAGGCTGACAACGATGTGAGCGCGACCGAAGTTGACGCGCCGGTCGACCCGCCGCTCGATTACCCGGCCTACGCGTCGAACATCCTGCGGGCGCCGAAGCGCCCTCTGGTCCTGCTCCCGGTCGACTTCCACCACACGCCCGGGCCCGTCTTCGGACGCGTCGAGGTCGGCCCCAACGACCACGACCTCACCCGCCAGCACGCGGGCGAGCCGCTCGGCCAGCGGATGATCGTCACCGGCCGGGTGCTCGACGGCGATGGACGTCCGGTGCCCGGCACCCTGGTCGAGGTCTGGCAGGCCAACGCTGCCGGGCGCTACGTCGATCCCGCCGACCAGTGGCCGGCGCCGCTCGACCCCAACTTCACCGGCGCGGGGCGCTGCCTGACCGGCTCCGACGGCCGGTTTCGCTTCATCACCGTCAAGCCCGGCGCCTATCCCTGGCGAAACCACCCCAACGCCTGGCGGCCTGCGCACATCCACTTCTCGGTCTTCGGGCCCGAGATCGGGAGCCGCGTGGTCACGCAGATGTACTTTCCCGGCGATCCGCTGATCCCACTTGACCCAATCGTGCAGTCGATCCCCGACCCGCGAGCGAGGGAGCGGCTGCTGGCGCGATTCGACCTCGACACCACCCAGCCCGAGTGGGCCCTCGGCTACCAGTGGGACATCGTGCTCCGCGGCCGGGCGGCGACACCGCGCGAGGAGTAGGCCGCTTGGGCGTGGGCGTCACCCCATCACAGACGATCGGTCCCTTTTTCGGCTTCGCGCTGCCCTTCCGGCAGGGACCGCAGCTGGTTCCGGAGGGCGCTTCCGGTGCGATGCGGCTCGAGGGACAGGTCATCGACGGCGGAGGCGCCCCGGTTCCGGACGCGCTGATCGAGATCTGGCAAGGGGAGCTCTTCGGCCGCTGCCGATCCGATGCCGAGGGCGCCTTTCATTTCACCCTGGTCAAGCCGAAACCGCCGAAGCTCCCGGCTGCCCAGGCGCCTCACTTCAACGTGCTTGTCTTCACTCGGGGCCTGCTCAGGCATCTGGTGACGCGGATGTACTTCCCGGATGAGAAGGCCGCCAACGCCCGTGACCCGGTGCTGAAGCAGATTCCGGACTCCAGCCGGCGGGCGACGCTGGTGGCCCAGGCGGAGGCCGGGAA